>JAFDYP010000502.1 GCA_018267355.1 Bacteroidota bacterium | reverse complement strand
TCCTGCAGAGGCGGATATGAAGGCTCTGACTGCAATACCCTGAGCAGGGCAAAGTTCATATATCAAAACTACACAGTCTCTGAAAGTGTATCCGGCAGTGCATCAGGATCGCGTTCATACACTGCATCCGTTCTCGTGTCACCGTCTCAGTACGATCAGGTCTACTTGTCTCACCTGAGCAATAGCTTCTTTCTCAATAGTGTCACAGCTACCTGCCGGGGAAACAATCTGACCGTGCTGCTACAGCAGCCCGATGCTCCCACGCGCCAGTATATATCCGGCAGCGGCTCGTATGCCGGTGGTGTTTTGTCTATACAGTATACCATCGTAGACTCTACCAATGGTAATACCTATACCTGCTCCGGTACCTGGACGAGATAGATCAATGATCTTCTGTCCAGCCTGTATACGGTACATAGTTGCCCGTACCACCCACATAGCCAGTGGTCCAGAGTGTGTAGTAAGCTCCGGTACGTGCGTAGAAATTCTGGAACGTACTAACCACTACTGAGCTGCTATTGACTACTTCTATATTCTGCCAGCCGGTATCCATGAGCAGGTACTGTGTGGTAGATGTAGCCGGAGTTGTGCCTGCGTATCCCAGATCTGTGCTCAGGTCAGCACCCCCCTGTATGCGATAGTGCAGGTTGCCTCCATTAGGGCAGAGATTGACAAATTTTACTGCGGCCTTATCGGCAGGAATGGATGCCAGGCGCACATCAGTGGTCAGATAGGCTTTCAGGTTTGGGAAAGTATCATAGAGAAACCAGGTGTAGAAAGAGTCCTTGCTACAGGCTAGCGGACCGCTGGTCAGCACCGAGCCATGTGCGGCGTCCTTGATAGTGACCGTCAGGTCAGCTATGCGCGGCTGGTCGTAGCCGGTAGGGAGGTAGTAGTAGAAGTCTGCTACCTGCGGGGCGCTGCCGCCCAGCAGGTACAGGTCCGGATGCTGCTCAGACGGCGAGGCGCTGACAAATTGGATATGCGTTTTGTCGTTAGGGTTTGAGGTGGTGGTGGTGTCTTTGTGGCAGGCAGCCAGCAGGAGTATGGTAGCTGCTGCGGTGATGATCTTTTTCATGATAATGGTAGAGTTTGATAGTGATTAAATATTACGATGTCAAAGGTACATACCTCATCCCTCCTCAGGGTGACGGGATCCGGTCTTTTGTGATAAAAGTAAAGTGAATGGTAAGGGTAAGTGCTCTGGTAGTCAGAGAGAAAGGGTTTTGCTTTAGATCAATTCGGCCAGCGCCTTTTCATCCCATCCGAGAAAGAACTTTCCACCGCCCAGGTCCCATACCGGTCGCTTGATCAGAGATGGATTCTTGACCATCAGGTTTATCGCTTTGGCCTTGTTGCTGATACTTGCTTTTTCCGTGTCCGTGAGGGCACGGTAGGTTGTACCCTTGGTATTGATCAGCTTATCCGTGGGAAAGTGCTCCAGCCAGGTCTGTAGCGTAGTTTTGTCTATGCCTGACTCCTTATAGTTGTGAAACTCATATGGTGTCTTTTTTGCATCCAGCCACTTCATGGCCTTCTGCATGGTGTCGCAGTTCTTGATGCCGTATATCCTGATCATGCAGCGAAAGTAGAAAATCCATTTAACCGAAAAAGCGCGGAAACGCAAAAGGAATTAGTTATTCACCGCAAAGAACACAGAGAAACGCAAAGTCCTGTTTGATAGCGGCGATAGATCTGCATCAGTTGTATATCTATGTAGGTCAACGCGTATTCAGAGGCTCAGATTAGCCCTGCGGCGCAGTATCTCTCTGTCTACCACACCCGGTGCCAGTTGCGTCATGACACGGATGAGTTTTGCATCCGGCCCTACCATCACGCGCTTGGCCTTGCGGCGTATCGCATTGAGGATGATGGTGGCTGCCTTGTCAGAGCTCGTCATCACGAGTTCTTTAAATTTCTCTACGGTCACATCTTTCTTGCCGTTATAGTGGATGCCGTTGGCCACGATATTGGTGTCTATACCGCCCGGGTGAATACAGGTCACGGATACATTGGTACCGCTGAGCTCCAGTCTGAGCGCGTCAGAGAAACCGCGCACGGCAAACTTGCTGATGCAATACGGTATCTGTGTAGGGATACCCATCAGGCCAAAAACGCTACTGGTATTAGCGATAGCTGCCTCGGGCCTGGTGAGCATCACATCGAGGAAAGCACGCGTATGGTGTATCACACCCCATAGGTTGATATTGATCAGCCTTTCAAAATCCTCCAGCGGTATCTCCATCAGGCTGGCCTCGCCTATGGCTATGCCGGCATTATTGATCAGCACATCTATGTAGCCATACTCGGCCAGCACCTGCCCGGCAAATGCATATACCTGCTCCTTATCACCTACGTCTACCTTGTAGGTTTTGCAGCGGCCGCTGCCTATCAGTTTGCGCGTCTCTGCCAGGCCCGCTTCATTGATGTCTGACAGGAGTACTAGCGCCCCCTCTGCGGCCATCTGCACAGCCAGGGAGCGGCCCATGCCTGAGCCTGCGCCTGTGATCACGGCTATCTTATCTTTAAAGCTTTTCACGTATCAGTGTTTTGCCCTAAAGATAGTAAAGCCCGCTAATGTATAGGAGGCGTATAGCAGACCACTTCTACTGTATTGTAGTCCTTTAGGTCTATATTCCGCGCCGCTTTCCCGCTTGGTTTGATTTTGTAGCTGGCACTATCGGCCGGCAGCATTCTGCCTATTACTACGGCATAGGTCACTGAGCAGAGGCTACTATGTAGAAAACCGAAATTAAAGCAGGGTCCCCTTCAGGATAATAGCTGCAATTGTAAAGTAGATCACTAGCCCCGTCACATCTACCAGCGTGGCTACCAGTGGGGCGGAGGATGTGGCAGGGTCTAGTCCCAGCCTCTTGAGCAGTATAGGTATCATAGATCCGGATAGTGTACCCCACATCACGATACCGATCAGTGAGCAGAAGATCGTCACCGCTACCAGCAGGTAGTGCTCCGTGTAATTGTACCAATGCAGTTTTTGCCAGAGGATGATGCGCACAAAGCCTATCGCGCCCAGTATCACACCGAGGGTGAGGCCCGATAGTATCTCACGCCGCATCACAAACCACCAGTCCCTGACGGTGATCTCCTGCAGTGACATGGCGCGTATGATCAGTGTCGCCGCCTGCGATCCGCTATTGCCCCCGCTGGAGATGATGAGCGGGATGAAGAGTGCCAGTACCACTGCCTTTGATATCTCTACATCAAAGTAGCCCATAGCCGTGGCCGTAGCCATCTCTCCGAGAAAGAGGACGATGAGCCAGCCGGCACGCTTTGATATCAGCGAGAAGAAAGGTGTATTGATATACGGATAGTCCAGCGCCTCCAGACCACCAAACTTCTGGATATCCTTGGTGCTCTGCCACTCTATCACGTCTACGATGTCATCTATAGTCACTATGCCTACCAGAATGCCGCTCTCAGAGATCACCGGCAGCGCATTGCGGTCATATCGCTCAAATACGGCCACCGCCTCATCCTTATTCATAGTACTGCGTAGTGATACAAAATTGTAGTCCATCAGCGCAGATACTTTAGTATCGTCATCAGCCAGGAGAAATACGCCGATCTGTATATCGTCTATCAGTTTATTTTGGTCATCAACTACGTAGATAGTGTTGAGTGTCTCAGCGCGCTTGCCGTTCTGCTTGATATTGCGCAGTACATCGCCTACGGTTTGATTTTCGCGTGCCTGTATGTAGTGAGGGGTCATGATACGGCCCACGCTGTCCTGAGGGTAGCCCAGCAGGGTCACTGCTACTTTGCGCTCCTCATCGTTCAGCAGGCGTATGATCTTGCGTATCAGCTCATCGGGAAAGTTTTCAAACATCTTGGTCCGGTCGTCCGGGGTCATCGCATTCACGATGTCTGATATCTCCCTATTGCCCAGCTCGCGCAGCACATGGTGCTGGTCAGACTGTGAGAGATAGGAGAAAACGATGGATTTCTGATGTGCCGGCAGTCGGAGAAAGGCAAAGGCCTTTTCCCTATCGTCCAGCTCGGCGATCTGATATGCAATGTCCGATGGATGCACTGCTACCGGTGTATCTGTCTCCTGTACCATGTGTCGTCGGGGGCATATCTGATCAGTTAGTGAATAATAGTCCCGCCTCAGCGGGGCGCGCAAAACTAAAAAATCTCCTGCAAGGGAGAAACAAATGAGGCAATAAAATGCCTGCAAAAATGCAAGCGGCTGCCGTGGTACAATGGCCGGGCCGATACCCCCGGGCTACCCCCTATGAGGATATCCACAATGTTATTATCGTAGATTTCATTTCTCAGAGATTTATTTAATACATTTAGACTTATTAATTGACCATTTAAACCAAGTACATGGCAACAAAGAAACCAGCAAAGAAAGCAGCTCCGAAAAAAGCTGCAGCAAAGAAAGCAGCTCCGAAAAAAGCTGTTGCAAAAAAAGCAGCTCCTAAGAAAGCAGTTGCTAAAAAAGCAGCCCCTAAGAAGGCAGCTAAGAAGAGGACTCCAAACCCTTCTTTCATGACGCCTATGAACGTAGGCGAGGCACTGCACGCCGTAGTAGGCAGCAAGCCACTCCCACGCACAGAGGTGACCAAGAAACTCTGGGAGTACATCAAGAAGAACAAGCTGCAGGATCCTAAGGAGAAGCGCAACATCAATGCTGACGCAAACCTCCAGAAGGTATTCGGTGGCAAGAAGCAAGTGAGCATGTTTGAAATGACCAAGCTGGTCAACAAGCACCTCAGCTAAGCTGCTGACCTCTTTTAAAAAAGGCGTTGTCCGTATCCCGGCAGCGCCTTTTTTATTTATGGTACTCTGACTATCTTCATATGTATGAAAGTAGCGCAGCTGAATGATCCGGCCCTGGAGAGGGAGCTACAGGATACAGGATATATACGGATACCCCATTTCCTCTCAGCCGCAGAGGTCACAGCACTGCTGGACATCTACCGGCGAAACCATCCCGCGCCGGAGCCAGATGCCGGTATGTGGAATAGCCTCTATAATGAGAGTGAGGATGGAGCCATGAGCATGAGCGAGCAGATACTGCATATCCTCAGGCCGCGTCTCGATGCGCTCTTTGTATCGTACTATGCCCCGGTGGGCACCTTTATGTCAAAGAACAATAATAAGTATAGCGAGTGCGACCTGCATCGTGATTTCTCTATAGCAGATGAGGAG
>JAFDYP010000501.1 GCA_018267355.1 Bacteroidota bacterium | reverse complement strand
ATAGTGTACCGCAGAACCTATGGTACTGGCCTCCATCTCTTCTTCTATATCATCCTGTTCCCGTAGGCCAATAATATTCTTGAAATAGAATTGTAGTGTACAATTGATATAGCTATTCAGCGCTGTGGGCGATAGGCCTTTGACACTCAGGTAATTTCTCAATATCGCTTTGACGCCCTCATCCTTCTGTACTATGATAGGACGCTCCTCCTGCCTGATCTCCGCACCTAGTACAAAGTTTCGCTCCTGCATCTGGATATTGGGCTTCTCCTTTAGCTCGTGCTGCATCTGCAGGATAAAACGACTCTTCTCACCTCCGCCCAGCAGGTCGCTTTCAGTATTATATATCAGGTACATCTTTTCTGCCCGCTGCAGTAGCCGGTAGAAAAGATATGCAGCTACAGCGTCGCGCTCTTTATGCGTGGACATATATATCCGGCGCACATCATGGGGTATGAATGTTTGTGCGCCCTTGCCCGATGGCAGGACGCCTTCGTTCATAGAGAGGATGATCACGTTCTTATAGTCCAGACTACGGGTCTCCATGATACCCATCACCTGCAGACCATCGGCTTTATCGCTTTCGAATGGCAGCCTGACATTTCTTATTTCATTTTCCAGCAATTTCTGAAGTGATCTGATATCCCACACCGGCTCAAAAGCCGATAGCTGTGACTGTAAATTGAGCAGGACTTTCCGGAGCCAGTACAGCACCTCTATATCCGTAGCCACATCTGATCCGTCTTTAGCCAAAGCTACAAACTTCAGATAGACCCAATCGATCATCCCCGCCATCCTGGATAGATAGCTGCCAGGCGCATCTGCGATATCAAACAGGAGCCTGATCAGCTCTCCATCTGACCGAAACCAATCCAGCAGCTCGTCACGTGTCACAGTCACCTTGTTTTCCTGCCTGATATGCCGGATAGCCTCGGGCTGGCTTTCCTTGTCACTGACCATCAGGCGGAAGTAAGTATGATGCAGCAAGGCGAGCACATCCCGGTGGTAAAACCTCTGTACGCCGGCCATGGATACTGAAGCATTGTTTTGCAGGCCGCTGATGTGATGCAAAAAGTCCGTCAGCTGCATGTGCGAGAGTGGCAATCCCATTGTGATATTTACCGATCCGATCGTATCAGGCAGTGATGCCATGACCGGCTGGAGCAGCTTCTCATCCAGTAGTACCACCACTGTATCCTGCAGATCGGCGCGGGTCACCTTCAGGTGGTTTTGAAGAATGTCTCCTGCTAGTTTTGCCTGACCTATATTCCGGGCTACACCTATTACCTCTATATTTTTTGGGGTAGTGAGGATGTGCGATTCCTCCCACTTGAAAGTGCGTATGCGCCACGACCTTTTATACTCGCGAAAGAAATCCCCTGCTTCCTGCTTGTCATTATTGAGATAATAAGTGTCTGCATCTACGAGAAACTCTGCCACATTGATATCCAGCAGATAGGAAATGATCTTCTGCTCAGAGCGGGTAAGACCAGAGAATCCCACAAAATATATTTTGCTGTATCCGGAGAGATCTACTTTGTGGATATTCTCAGCTACATCGCGGTAGATCATCCCGTTATATGCCTTTCCTGTATTTTGCAAGGTCTCCTGCAGGCGGAAATAACTCTGCCGGAATACATCCCAGAAGTCCCTATAATTTTTAGAATACTCGGTCAGGGTCTCTTCATCTTCCAGAAAAGTGTTCATCGACTTGACATCGTACAGGTCTTTGAAGAAAGATTTTGCCTTGACCAGCTGCATATCCACTTCGTTGAAGTCAGATAGCATAGTGTATCCCGTCGGTATAAAAGTGTCAAAATCATCTATTCCGCCTACTTCCTTATAGGCTTTGAAAAGAAGATTGATCAGTTCTACCTGCTGTGTCTGTACTTTCTGAGAGAGGCTATGCACCCAGGGCTCCATAGCGCGGAAAGATGGCAGCCTGCCGCCTGCTGCATGAAACTCCTGCCTCGAAAAATATGCAGCACGATTATTGGGAAAGCAAAGCATTACTTTCTCTAAATCCTCCGGATGCTGCCCCCTGATATACTCCCCTACCAGTGTGAGAAATTTTTTCATGATCCTGACAGATTTTCGCTGGTGAGTAAGCTTTCATCTGACAGGCGTATCTGCAGGTGCTTTACTCGCGTATTGGTCACACCGCCATAAACAAATTCATTAACAGCTTTCTTGTTATCCGGCTTTTCCTTGTGCGTAGCGGCATCGCCTGCTATATATTCTTTGAATCCATCCCACTGGCCTGTCTCGCGCAGGAAGCGGACCAATAAGGCCGTGATGCTATTGAGGCGCTCCGGCTCATTGTCAGGCTGCTCAGAAATGATGTAGAGCATTTCTTCCGGTCGTGTAGTAGCTACGTAAAAGAGATTGACCATGTCCAGCAGAGAGTCTGCCATCTCTTTAGTATATAAATGACCGTAGGCTGTAGACTCAAGATCCGCCTGCACCGGTAGCGGAAATACGCTGACATTCTCTACAAAATCTTCTGTCAACTCTGACCAGAGGTATTTCTTTGTATTGCGCAGCTTGAAGTCAGCATCAGGGATGATCACTACCGGGTATTGCAATCCTTTGGCCTTGTGTATGGTCAGCACCCGCACAGCATCCATGCTCTCAGGATAGATGATAGACTTGCGATGTTTATTAGCTTCCCACCAGGTCAGAAACTCCGTAATGCGATTGCCGTTGCGCACCGAATACTCCAACACCTCATCCTGAAAAAATTGTGTAAAGGAATCTTCCTTATTGAGAAACGGGAATACACGAAACAAAGCCTGTATCAGCTCAGGCAACCGGTT
>JAFDYP010000500.1 GCA_018267355.1 Bacteroidota bacterium | reverse complement strand
TGGTTTTTGACAGATTATTGTCACATTAGCGCAGCAATAAAAGAACATAGCACATGTCATTCAAATACAGCAAAGACGAAAACAATATCGTGACCCTGACCATGGACCTGGAGGGCCGCTCGGCTAATGTGATCAACCTCGCTTTCGGAGCATCTTTTCGCGAGGCGCTGGCCAAGCTCCAGGCAGAAACCGACCTGCGCGGGGTGATCATCACCTCTGCCAAGGAGACCTTTCTGGCCGGTGCGGATATTGATGAGATGTTTGCTACAAGTGATGCGAAAGATTTCTTTGACCGCGCGCAGGAGCTCAAGGCGGGTTTCCGCTGGCTGGAGACTCAGGGCAAGCCTGTGGTAGCAGCCATCAATGGTACGGCTCTCGGTGCGGGATTTGAGCTGGCACTGGCCTGCCACTACCGCGTAGTGTGGGACAAGCCAAAAGTAGAGCTGGGCCTGCCTGAGGTCACTCTCGGCCTGCTGCCTGGTGGTGGTGGCGTGACACGTATGGTGCGCCTGATAGGCCTGCAGCCCGCATTCCTCTACCTGACAGAGGGCAAAAAAGTAAATCCCAAGACAGCGCTGAGCGATGGCTTGATACACGCCCTCGCCGCAGACAAAGAAGACCTCCTCAAGAAAGCCACGGACTATATCCTCGCTAATAAATCGGTGAAGCAACCCTGGGATCAGGATGGCTATAAGATACCGGGTGGATCTCCACTCACACCAAAGGTAGCTCAGATGCTGCCTATAGCGCCTGCCATGCTGGCTAAGAAGACACACAACAACTATCCTGCCCCGCTCGCTATCATGGCAGCAGCCGTAGAGGGTGCCATGGTAGATATCGAGACGGCTACGCGTATCGAGTCGCGCTACTTCGCTCAGCTCGCCACAGGGCAGGTAGCCAAGAATATGATCAACGTATTCTGGAAGCAGCTTAATGCGCTCAATGCGGGCAAATCACGTCCGGCTATCAAAGAGAAGTTCAGCTTTAAGAAAGTGGGCATCCTCGGTGCGGGCATGATGGGCAGTGGCATAGCCTATGCATGCGCTATGAGCGGCCTGGAGGTCGTGCTGAAGGACGTAAACCAGGAAGTAGCCGACAAGGGTAAATCCTACTCTGCCGACCTGCTAAAAAAACGCGTAAGCAAAGGCAAGGCGACCAAAGAAAAAGCAGAAGAGATACTCAACCGGATCAAGGCCTCTGCAGATCCCGCCGATCTTGCCGGCTGCGACCTGATCATAGAGGCGGTGACAGAAAACAGAAAGATCAAAGCAATAGTGACTGCCGAAGCCGAGGCACAGATGGATGCTACAGGCGTATTTGCATCTAATACATCTACACTGCCTATCACCGGACTGGCAGAGAAGTCATCGCGCCCGAAACAATTTGTGGGCCTCCACTTCTTCTCTCCTGCAGACCGCATGCCGCTGGTAGAGATCATCGTAGGCAAGGAGACATCAGAAGAAACATTGGCACGTGCATTTGACTTTGTGAAGCAGATCAAGAAGACGCCGATCGTGGTCAATGACTCGCGTGGTTTCTATACATCACGTGTGTTTGCTACCTATGTATTGGAAGGTATCGCACTGCTGGCAGAGGGGAATAATCCCCGCGCTATAGAGGCTGCAGGCCTGCAGGCGGGTATGCCGGTAGGACCACTGGCGCTCACAGACGAGGTGAGCCTGGGCCTGATAGCGCACATCCGCACGCAGACAGAAGAGGACCTGAAAGCCGAAGGCAAGACACCACCCGTACATCGTGCCTACGAGGTAGTAGACAAGATGGTCAATGACTATAAGCGTATAGGCAAAGCTGCCGGCGGCGGTTTCTACGAGTATCCTAAAGATGGCAAGAAGTTTCTCTGGCCGGGACTGGCAGAGGCATTCCCACATACTACTGATGATGCTCAGAAGACAATGATCGAGCGGATGATGTTCATCCAGTGCCTGGAGACCGTGCGCTGCATGGAGGAGGGCGTGCTCACCTCTGTGGCTGATGGCAATATCGGCTCTATCTTTGGCTGGGGCTTCGCCCCATTCAAGGGTGGTACACTGCAATACATCAATGATTACGGCTTCCCTGCTTTTGTATCGCGCGCCAAGGAATTGCAGGCTGCCTATGGAGATCGCTTCGCGGTGCCTGCCCTGCTGGAGCAGATGACAAAGGATGGAAAAGAGTTTTAACGACTGCAGTTTCCGCCATCGCGGCAGATGAAATGTAAATCCGATGAAGCGACCTTATCTATCCCTGGTCTCTATCGCAGCGGCGCTATCTATGGTATGCTGTCTGGGCAGCTGCAAGAACGCACAACAGTTGGTCGCTGCCGGTAGGCAGAAACTCGCTAAAAATCCGGATAAAGCAGCGCGCTCATTTCGTATGGCACTGGCCAAAGACCCGGTGTGTGCCGATGCCTACTTCGGACTGGGAGATGTAGCATCTGCAAAGGGCGACCTGAATGGCGCCATAGCCAATAAAGAAAATGGCGTCAAACTCGCACCTAATGCCTATGAACAGCACTGGGACCTCATGCGCTGGTACTGCCAGCAGCGCAATAGTACCGGCGCTATACTACACATGTACTATCTATACAGTGATAGCCTCTACCACCGGTATATACGCCAGTCTGACACCATCCCTGCCATAGACCTGATCAGGCAGACAGCAGGCTACCGCAGATGGCATGCCGGGATAAGGCGGCTGAAGATCCAGCCGCTGGATGCCTTTAGCAACGAGACGGACAAGGGCACGGAGAATGATCAGTTTATG
The DNA here is from genome assembly GCA_018267355.1 of Bacteroidota bacterium. GTDB lineage: Bacteria > Bacteroidota > Bacteroidia > Chitinophagales > LD1 > UBA1941. Next base: position 2,909 of record JAFDYP010000500.1, on the reverse strand, counting down.
ACTGTGGTGAGTGAAGGTCGTGTGGTACTCACCACAAAAACCATAGAAAATAAGAACCAAGCCTACTGGACCAAAGACTATGTGATACTGGACAGCTATGTAGATAGCCTGATCACTGTGACACAACTGGACCATGATTATATGTTTTGTGATGTGCTGTCATCCGGCACCATAGATCCGCACTACACCGGTGAGCGCATGATAGGTGCTACTAATAGCCACCTGCGCCTGATGGTATCTGACTGCTACGATCCCGTGCAGACCACAGGCACGGGCCTGCCTACCACCCCCAGTCTCTCCACTACGCTCAAAAGCGTAAATGCCACACGGGTACTGAGCAATCCGGAGGAACTGGATAAGACAAGGAACCTGAAGTAGAAGATACTCACCTACAGCCATGTTCATTGTAGTAATGAACCATGCGCTCAAAGGTCTCATAGGTAAAAGTTTCTGCTTTGATCATGGCCACCATCTCCGGACATTTTTGAAAGAACTCCATCATATCCTTGCGGAATCCCGCCCGGGGCACGGGCCATAAGCTACTTGTTCCCTTCTGAATCAAAAACAAAGTATCCGGACCCGCCAGCAGGGCGCCCACTGTGCCGCCCAGCGCTGTAGCCACCGTATTGAGTTTGGGTAGATAGTAGGCTTTGCATCTGCCGTCTATGTAGCGTCGGACAAAGACCTTGCTACCATCTCCCATGGGCTGGTAGGGTATATAACGTATCCATAAGCCGCTGCTGTCCTGATACTCATAGAATGCGACATCGTCTGCTTTGTATCTCTTATCCTTGATTCCTGCTCTATGCATTCTGATAGCAGCCGGATCATATAGCCAGAATTTAGAGGACAATGGTGTATTGAGAAGGCCGCGGATGGTATCTCCGTTTTTCTGCATGACTACATAACCTTGCGTCCAGCCTGTGTATTTAGGTAAATCGGGATCGCTATAGACATCATCCTTCACCGTAGCATCCTTACGACCCTGCGCGAGCCCCGAAAGGCAAACCAGCAGAAACAAAATGAGTGAAGTCGTTTTCATATTGCCGGGAGAAGAGAAAAGTGGGCTGTATAGGGCTCGAACCTATGACCCCCACGTTGTCGACGTGGTGCTCTGAACCAACTGAGCTAACAGCCCTCTAGTATCGGGGACGACAAAGATAGAAATGTAGACGGAATAATGAAACGGCATGGACGATGCCTGTACCCCTTCGATACCTTATCTACATTTAGTACGTTCTGTCCAATACAAACCAGCCGAAAGCACGCATGTTTAGCTTCACCATAGAGTCGCGCAGGAGTGGCTCCAGACGCCACCAGGCTTTCTCCAGCATGGTGCGCGCCTCGCGCTCACATTTCTCTATTACCTTATGCTTATCCAGCAGGGCTATAGCCTGTGCGAGCTGGTCTACATCGCTTGTCTTTGCGCTCACTATCTTCCAGAGCTTCTTGCGGTCGTTCTGGTCCAGCATTGCCATACCCACAGCTATCGGATAGGTGATCTTGCCCGCCGTGATGTCCTCAGCTTTGGTCTTGAGGTTATCTTTAAATCCTTTCAGATTAAGAGTGTCATCTATGATCTGGAAAGCGATACCGAGCTTCTCATAGTAGTCTCCCAGTGCAGCGATCTGCTCCTGAGACGCGCCACCTATCAGCGCTCCTATCTGGGCCAGGTAGCTGGCGGGTGCGGCAGACTTGAGCCGGTGTGTGGCGAGTACGCGCTTAGCGAGGAGCTTTGCCACCTTATCATCTTTCAGCGCGGCGGGCATCATGTAGTCCAGGCCTTTGATATCCATAGCCTGGCCGCTGTGAGAGGCACGCATAGCCTCAAAGTACCAGTTGTACACCTGCACCTTCTCCTCATAGTGCATATCCGCCTCGTAGATACATATCTGCCCGAGGAAGTAGGCCGCAGTACCGGAGTTGATAGCTGTAGCCTCACCATGCACCGTATGGGCCGCAGGGCCGCCACGACGCACGTGAGATTTATCCTGCACATCATCTACCATCAGGGAGCCCACGTGCATCAGCTCGGGCAGCGCGAGCCAATCTATGGCCACCTGTGAGTTGCCCCCTACCACATCGCAGCAGGCGATGGTCGCGTAGGAGCGCCACGACTTGCCGCTACGGTCTGTGATCTCACGTATAGGACGGAGGAATGTATCGATATATGCCTCTTTGTCCAGATTTTCTGTGAGGTGGTGGTTGCCACGCTTTGATACCAGTTCTTCAAATTTCTGCTGGCCGAAAGACAGCGGAATGATCTTATTCACTGAGCGCAGTGTCTGCTTTGAAACCGCCTTGAGGAAGGATTTAAGATCGGAGCTATTGACGAAACCATGGCGCTCGATATATGCGGGTCCTGACACAACCTTGCCGCGCATTTTGCCCTTTACATTCATCCGTCCCTCCCAGAAGGCAGGCTTAGAAATCACCGTGGCAAATTCCTGATTGGGAAATGCCGCCTCAATGATGAGGTCTAGTTTAAAATCCGGAGCAACGAGTTTCCAGGCAGTAGGATAAGTATTGAAAGTGCGCGTGCTGGTCCACTCCTCACCAAATGGCTTGAAGGAATAATTGCGCGAGTGATGCCTTTTGCCTTTCTCATCTATCAATATTATAAAGGAGCCGCAGTCCTCACCGGTCTTGAGATCTACGAGGTCATAGGCAGAAAGTTCGCATTTATTGTCCAGCTGTACAGCGATCCAGTTCCACGATACATCCTTCTTCGCGTCATCACTTTCATTCTTCTTCTCCGGATGCGCGCCAAACTCATGATCATACCAGCCGGAGGCGGAGGTGATGGCGAGCTTCTCTCCTTTCAGATTGATCTTACCAGTCACTTTATTGCGCGGTATAAAGTAGTAAAACATATCCTCTGCGGAGACACCACGTACTACACCATTGTC
>JAFDYP010000004.1 GCA_018267355.1 Bacteroidota bacterium | reverse complement strand
TCATTTGCGAAGTCATTTCCGATATATAGCTTTGAGAGTTTTCGTCCAGCGAGATCATAAGTGGCAAAATAAATTTCCGACTCATGAAATCGATCTTGGGGAACTAGCCTGTAAATTACCTTATAGAAATATTTATCCTTTTGTTTACCATAAGCGAAATAAGTCTTATCGGTTCTTGTAAGACTGTTCCCAAAATCTTTATAGTTACAATCGAAGTTCATCGCATCACAAATAAACAATGAAGCAATCGAGTCATCAATTTTATGAACGTATTTTCTCGCTGAATCTTTGGATCCAGGCTTTGAGAGATCAAAGATAGATACAATCTTTCTTGTTGTAAGTGTATCCATATTTATATCAGCATAAAATGCAAGATATTGATTAAACACCTCCGGGACCTGCAGCGGGGCGTCATTAGGGATCACCTTTTCAGTTCTAGGTGTGCAACTGCACAGCATTGAAAATAAAATGAAGCAATATAGCCTCCTCATGTATTATATTTTATTGCAATGTGATATCGGTAAGGTATATGTGACATGCGTATCAGGATGGTGTTCAAAGACGCCAGTGTGCAGAAAATCTTGCAGCATTAGTATAAATATCCTTCAAAACCGGCGATTAGTAAAGCAATAATACGCCGCTGTTCCAAGTTTAGCGTTGCTTAATTTAAAACATTGAGGTAAATCCCCCGGCCTGCGGCCACCCTCTTTGCAAGGGGGAATGTCAGCCATGAGGCGCTATTTGAGTGCGGCTTGTTCCCGATATTATGAATCATCGAATGATAGCACCCTAATTGGAAGATTGCTTCAGCTTTTGCTTCGCTTATTTTATGGGTGCAAAAGCTTCGCAAAGGAGGCTGTTTAATAGAAAAAACCACCGATCCGGTAGGGGCTTTTGAATATAGTTTGGTCAATAATTACGACTTCATCGAGGAATCCCTTCTGGGAGTACAACTCCGGAGGGCGTGGGGAGTGGGTTGCGGGAAGGTTAATGTTGCTTATCCAACATTAAACACCCTCCAACCTGATGAAAGTCAGCACCTTGGAATGGTTTAGTCATAAGGCTCATATTTTCTCCCCGATAGCTTTGTGGCATTCTTTTATTCACTCTAAAAACATACAAATGAAAAGCAAACTTTTCCTCTTGATTTTGGCCATCGTCATGGGGATGACGGGCACCTATGCCCAGGCCTCCTGTCCCGACTGGAATGGTTATGTAGATTATAAGAATATCGGTGGTACCGGCGCTTATAATCTCACTTTGGGTAGCATTGAAAAAGCGGCCCAAACCTATCGCTATTCCGGACCGGGCAAGATTACGTCTGTACGCGTGTACGGCAATTATTCTGCAGTAGGCCCCTTGGGTGGTGTACCGCTGCGCGTCAGTATTTATAATGTAGATGCCAACGGCAGGCCTACCTCTGTCGTACAGTCTGCCAATCTCACCTGGTGGTGGTTTGACAATGCTAGTGGGTATAAAGATGTCGTCTTTGGCGGCGGCGGTGTGCCTATGAACCACAATTTTGCCGTACAGGTGGAGATCCGGACAGCCTATCCGTATGGCACTTCGTTTAGCCTGCGCTATACCGGCAATGGCGAAGGACGTGGGCAGGACCTCGCCTCCCTGGCAGGTACGACTACCGGTGGCAACTGGTCCAGCGCCAAAAATGACTTCAATATGGATGGAGATTTTTATCTCGTACCCCGAGTGACCAATTTTATTACATCTGATTTTACTGCCAGCGCGCAGTGTATCGCTACAGGCACATCTGTGAGTTTCACAAACGCGACTCAGATGACCAAAGATAGTATGTTCAATAAAATCGCTCTCGCCACTTATGCCGGTAGTGACCACTACTATGAGTGGAACTTTGGCGATGGCTCTCCGGTATCCAATGCCGTGAGTCCATCACATACCTTCAACGGAGCTGGTGTCTACACCGTCAGCCTGAAGAGTACGGTAGTAGGGTGGAACGGAGTATGCTCTGACACAAAGACAATGAAAATATCAGTAGGCCTCCATGTGAGCGCTACCTCTATAGTCAATGCGTCATGCAATAACGTAAACAACGGTAGTGTCATAGCACAGGGTACCGGCGGCGCAGGCAATTTTACTTATAGCCTGGGATCTGACCCTTACACATCCAATGTGGGTTTCACAGGATTGCATGCAGGTAGTTACGTATTGAATATCATGGATGATCTGGGCTGTACCAGCAGTGCCAGCTTCAATATCACTGAGCCTGCTGCATTTACCTTTGCGCCGAATGGTTCTACTAATGCTTCATGCGGTCATAGTGATGGCAGCATCCTGGTATCGGCTACCGGGGGTACAGGGGCTATTCAGTATCAGCTGAATACTGGTTCCTTCCAGTCCAGCGGAGCTTTTGCCAACCTTGCCAGCGGCGTATATACAGTGAATATCAAGGATGCTAACAACTGTACTGCTTCTACCACCGTAGCTGTCAATGACGCCGGTGGCCCGGTACTCTCCCTGTCCAGCATGACCAACGTGAGCTGCAATAACGCGCATGACGGTAGCATCGTGCTCCACGCTACAGGTGGCTCAGGTGTGCTGCAGTATAGTATAGATGGCGGGGCATCATTCCAGACCAGCAGCAGTTTCCCTGGTATCGGTGCAGGCAACTATGGTGTGGTAGTAAAAGATGCTGTAGGCTGCCGCCAGTCTATGGTGGTCCTCATCTCTGAGCCGTCAGGGCTGCATATGACAGCCAGCTCGTCAAAGCCAAGCTGCCATGGCGGCACTAACGGCCAGATACAGGTGACCAGCACTAGTGGCGGTACAGGTACTTTCTCCTATAGCCTCAATGGTACCACTTACCAGTCCGGTACTGCGTTTACGGGGCTGTCGGCAGGTTCTTATACCGTATATGCCAAGGATGCTGCAGGATGTACTGCCAGCATTCCGGTGGTCGTGACAGAGCCTTCTGCTATAGTACCATCTGTCGTAGCCACTCCTGCCACCTGCAATGGTGCCTATACAGGCTCTATCGCTGTGACAGCTACCGGTGGCACCGGAGACTACCTGTATAGCATCTCCGGTCTCAACTATCAGAATACAGGCCTGTTCCCTGAGGTCCCTGCCGGGACCTATACCATCCGCGTGAAAGATAAGAACAGCTGCGTGGCTACTACCACTGCACAGATCACTCAGCCTACAGCGGTGAATGCCTCTATCAATACGACAGCATCTACCTGCGGTAATAGTAACGGTGGCTTTCTGGCTATCGCCACAGGCGGGAGCGGATCCGGCTATCAGTATAGTATCAATGATACCACATTCAATTCTACAGGATCATTCAGCGGCCTGTCTACAGGTACCTACTATCTGATCGTATCAGATGCCAATGGATGTGGCAATATACTGCCTGTATCTATCATAGATGCCAACGGTCCTTCTATCGGCTCTATTGCACATACCAATATTTCCTGCCACAATGGCAATGATGGTACTATCACTGTGAGCAATGTGACCGGCGGTACGGGTACACTCCAGTATAGCAGCAATGGTATCGTATGGCAGACATCACCGGTATTTACCGGGCTCACTGCCGGCAGCTATGTGATCACCGTACGCGATGCAAACGGCTGCACTGGTACAGCTAGCCAGACCCTCACTCAGCCCAATGGATTTGTCATCACCACCGCAGTCACCAATGTACTGTGCCATGGTGACTCATCTGGTCTAGTGCAGGTATTCGCAGCAGGCGGCTCAGGCGTATTCGCATATAGCAATGACAACGGAGTCACCTATCAGTCCAGCAATACTTTTGACCAGCTCAAGGCCGGCGCACAGGTCATCATCGTGCGCGATGCTGCCGGCTGCAGTAGTTCTGTAGCCGCTGTGCTCACTCAGCCAGCAGTCATCACCCTGACTCAGGGCGTACTGGATGTATCCTGCCACGGTGCTCAGGATGGCTCTATAGACATCAGCGCTGCCGGTGGTGTAGGCCACTTCAGCTATAGCCTGGATAATGTCACCTATCAGTCATCCGGTCTCTTTGCCAATCTACGCGGTGCTTCTTATACCGTATATGCCAGGGACTCTAACAACTGCGTCGTAGCTCAGATAGCCAATGTCAGTGAGCCGGCTACACTTTCAGTAGATCATGTGGTCAGCAACGTGAGCTGTGCCGGTGGCAATAACGGATCTGTGGCCCTCAGCATTTCCGGTGGCACATCACCCTATGTATATGCATGGTCCAATAATACTAGTGGCGCCGGCATCTCAAACCTGTCTGCAGGAACCTACAGTGTACGTGTGGTAGACAATCATGGCTGCGTATCTCAGGATACGGCAGTAGTGACCCAGCCAGCCAGCCCGCTCATCGTGAATGGTGTGGTGACAGATGCTACGGCCTCCGGTCATGACGGATCAGTGGTACTCACCGTCACCGGTGGCGTCAGCCCATATGCCTATAGCTGGTCCAATGGTGATGTGACCAAGGATATCGCGAATATCAATGGCGGCAACTATACCGTCAATGTGACAGATGCCAATGGCTGCATCTCCAGCGGTATATTTGCGGTAGGTGGCCCACTGGGTATAGCCAGTGTGACCGGCGATGCGCTCAGCATCACACTGTATCCTAATCCAGCCAGGGAGACTGCTACTATCGAGGTGAAGAATGCGGTCATCAACACTGTCAGGATCATAGATATGACAGGCGCTACGGTATCTGTATCCGAGCCTAAGCGCTCATCTGTACAGCTCGACTGCAGCAGCTGGGCAGCAGGTATCTATGTGGTCCAGATGAATGTCAACGGCAGCACTATCACCAGGAGGATGGTAGTAGAAAAGTAAAAAAAACCACCTTTTATCTCACAGCACCCCGCATCGCTGCGGGGTGCTTTATTTTTGGGTTAGAAGCTACGACCGCTGTATGCTGCCGTTAAATCAAGGCCCGTATAGTTATCTAACGCTGACCGAGGCGATAGCGCGTCCGTACAGCCCATCTCTGGTCTGAGCGCTCAGCGTGACCAAGGTCATTTATGCTCTTCGGGTTTTGGCGTAGGATGCCCTCATCCGTACCAGCACGGATGTTTTCGGTCCGGGTATAGGCGTATTTTGGAGGCTCGATCACCCAAATCATGCTCCAATGAAAAAGCTACTACTTCTCGCCATGATCACCGGCCTCATAGCCGGTGGCTGCTCCAAGGTCAAGGACATCCTCACCGTCAAGGCGATCTACAATGCATCTTCCTTCACAGAGACGAGCTGCGACCAGATGTCCGGCCTCAAGTCTCAGAACTCCCTGAATCCGGTAGATGTGACCTTCACCAACCACTGCAAGCGCACCCTGCACATCAACTGGCTAGACTACAATGGCAGCGAGGTGAGCTACAAAGACCTGGCAGATGGTGAATCATGGACGGTGCCCACCTACCTCACCCATCCCTGGGTGATCCGCAAAACTGATAACGCCTGCTCTACCATCCTGATCCCCAAAACAGGTGCCGCCCGTACGGAGACAGTCTCCTTTGGCGAGTAGTATGTAGCCGGAATAAATTAGCGACAGCACTGCTAAAAGCCTTTCCTTGTGGAAAGCATAGGATAGAGACGTGCCTTGATTAGTCTATTGTACCCGCCGAAAAAAGGTCGCGCTAAAATGGTGATAGGGTGTGCCGCATAGGCGACTCGTCAAAGCAGGCGCCTCATAGAGATGTCTTCCGGCTTTCCACCTTGTCAAATATCCGCTGCATGACCTGCGCCGTATAGCACTCACCATCCATGTAGTCTACGAAGGTACCATAGTCTATCATCTCATGCAGGTCCATCACGTTGACGTACTTCACTGCATCTACGGCATCTTCCAGTTTCATAGTGGCGAGTGTCGCATTGGTCTTGGCCACATAGATATCTGTGAGGGCGCTTTTACGCTTCACGCGGGAGATAAACTTCAGGTCAGACGGCTGCAGCGTGATGCCGAGTTCTTCTTGTACCTCTCTCACGGCGCCTGTTTTGCTATCCTCGCCGCTGATCACGGAGCCTCCTGTAGTGGCCCATTTGCCGGGCATCCAGAAGACGTGCGGAGCACGCTGCTGTATCAGCACCTCGCCCTTATCATTATAGAGCCAGATGTGTACCACGATGTGGTATTTGCCGGCAGGCAGTATGTCATCAGTTCTTTCTACTACCTCGCCGGTAGGCTTGGCGTTTTCATCATAGATGTCCCAGAGTTCTGTCATTATTTTCCTTTACGTTTTACTTCTATTTCCGGCTTCTCTACCGGCTCCTCGTAGCCCAGGCGGGCGTAGTTCTTTAGTGTCTTGACCGTGATCTCTGAGGCAGCGAGTACGGCATCTATTTGCTTGATCTTTTTGAGCAGGTCTTTCGTGCCCTTGTACTCCGGCTCCATTTTGAGCAGGTAGTCAAAGTTGCCCGCCTCGGGCAGCAGCAGCTCGCCCATATTCTTATTGGCAAAGAGATAAAAGGTGGTATGCGTGAGCTGGTGAAAACCGCGAAAGACGCTAAGTGACATCTTGAGAGAGCGCTCTTTGAGCTCTACCTCATGATTGGGCAGGCGCACGAGATCCCAGTCCAGCGCCTCGCTGAGCATATAGCACAGGCGGTAGTCGCGCTCCGGGGTGGCTATCCCTATGAGCTTGAAGTTGCGGTCGGGCTCTGATGTGATCTTCTTATCGGCGGCCATAGCGCAAAGATAGCGTTAATCAACGACGGTCTGCTGTCCATCGCCAACAAGGATGATCAGCATAGCAGCATTTCGTTGCCCGTGGACCGTTGCCTGTGCACTGATATTAATCATATGAAGCACTATCTGTTGGCCTTCTGCAAAACACCGTTGACTGACACTTTGCCCCTGCAAAATAGGGGTCAAAATACCCCAAAACAAACTGACTATCAGAGAGTTCAAAATTAACTTGTCTAATATGGGTTTTATTGTATTTTTGCTGCTCAAAATCTAACCAAACTAAACATGGCAACAATAGCTGAAAGGGTAAAAAAGATAATCGTAGATAAACTGGGTGTAGAAGAAAGCCAGGTCACTAACGAGGCCAGTTTTACCACAGACCTGGGCGCTGACTCCCTCGATACAGTAGAGCTGATCATGGAGTTTGAGAAGGAGTTTAATATCTCTATCCCTGATGAGCAGGCCGAGACTATCACTACCGTAGGTCAGGCTATAGCCTACCTCGAGAAGACGGCTACTGCCTAATAAATCCCACTTTACATGACGCTCAGGAGAGTAGTAGTCACCGGACTGGGAGCCCTGACTCCTATAGGTCTTGATGTCCCGGCCTACTGGGACGGACTGGTCAATGGTGTAAGCGGATGCGCTACCATCACCAACCTGGATATCACCAAGCTCAAAACCAAAATCGCCTGTCAGCTCAAGGGCTTTGACATCAGCAAGCACATGGACCGCAAGGAGGCCAAGAGGCAGGACCTCTTCTCCCAGTATGCCATGGTAGCTGCCTCTGAGGCGATGGCTGATGCGGCTATAGACCTGGAGAAGATAGACAAGTACCGCGCCGGCGTGATCTGGTCGTCAGGTATCGGCGGGCTCAGTGTGTTTGAAGAAGAGGTGACGGCCTTTGCCAAGGGTGATGGTACACCGCGCTTCAATCCATTCTTTATCCCCAAGATGATAGCAGATATCGCCGCCGGGCATATCTCTATGAAGTACGGCCTCTGCGGTCCTAACTATGCCGCTGTAGCTGCCTGTGCCTCGTCTACCATCTCTCTCATAGATGCATTCAACTTTATCCGTCTCAATAAAGCCGACATCATGGTGGCCGGTGGCTCTGAGGCTGCTGTGACCTACAGCGGTATCGGTGGCTTCAGCTCTATGAAGGCCATGAGCGAGCGCAATGATGACCCGGCTACTGCCTCCCGCCCGTATGACAAAGACCGTGATGGCTTCGTACTCGGCGAGGGTGCAGGTGCGCTGATACTGGAGTCTCTGGACCATGCCCTGGCCCGCGGCGCCAAGATCTACTGCGAGCTGGCCGGTGGTGCGCTGACCGCAGATGCCTACCACCTCACAGCGCCACATCCGGAGGGACTGGGTGTGATCAAGGTGATGGAGTTTGCCCTGCAGGATGCGGAGATGACGGCCGACCAGATAGACTACGTCAATACACATGGTACCTCTACCCCGCTGGGTGATGTGGCCGAGCTGAAGGCCATAGAGAAGGTCTTTGGCGAGCAGGCCTATAAGATGAACATCAGCAGTACGAAGTCTATGACAGGCCACCTGCTGGGTGCAGCCGGTGCCATAGAGGCTATCGCTACTGTACTGGCTATCAAAAACGATATCGTACCTCCTACGATCAATAACTTCAACCTCGATCCCGAGATAGACCCGCGCCTGAACCTGACGCTGAATAAAGCCCAGCACCGCACCGTACGTGCCGCTGTGTCAAATACGTTCGGCTTTGGCGGTCACAATGCGGCAGCTATCTTCAAGAAGTACGAAGGGTAAGCCCAAGGGGCGAAGGGAAAGTGACGAGGATTGCGCTCCGGGATCTGCTCCTCTTTCTATCAAGTTTTTCGACCATAGAGCTATTGCTATGTAAGAGTGGTATAAGTGTCGGAATGAAATGGCATGTAACTCAATGCTTCTGACATTTTGGATAGAACATAGGCGGAACGAAGGAATCGTTTTGTGTCATCGCTAGACGGTGAAGGTAACCCATTTGGAATTACACCTCCTGGGGAAAAATAATCTTAACAAGGTTCTATATTTGAAAGTTTAATATCCTGTGTTTTTGATATATTCGAAAACAATTTTCCCCATATGAAAACTTTTTGTCTTTTGGTCTTTCTTTTATGTTCTACATTTCTATTTTCCCAGCTTTCTACTCCGGATGGTGATGAAATAATCTCTACCGTAGCGCTCCAGATAGGTGAAGTCTCAGGACATGCGGGTCTAACTATTGGCGGCTGGTATGTAGCCAGAGATGGGAACGCGCCTGATGTAACACACAAACCGAGAAATGTGCCTTATACGCTTGTAGCGCGACAAGGTCACCCTGATCAATTCTTTCAGGTGTGGCACAATTCCTACAGCCTGATGCAGGTGAATACCGCTAACGGTATCTGGCGGGTATCTCAGATTTACTCAGACAGTGTGCGACTCCCTCAGTCCGCAGTTTCACTAATCTCCATCAACAGGTTTTACGGCACCCGACAACTTCATGCCTCCATATCTATTGGTGCGTGGAACTACGTGGTGTCGAAAAGCGATACCGAAAGTTTTTGGAAAATGGATACAGCCGGCCTGCCGCCTCATCCAAACATTACTGATCTGGCCATGGATACCTCCGGCGGTGTGTATGTGACCATATCCGGATCAGGCCTATTTTACAAATCAGCTCAGGCAGCGAACTTCAGCAAAGTTACTACGCTAGCGCCCAACTACCTGAATAATCTGAGCATAAACGCCGGAGACAGAATCATCGTCTCATATGCAAATATCTATATCAGCTATGACCATGCGCAAAGCTGGGACAGCATTACAAATTTTCCTGGCGGACAAATAACCCAGGACGCAAAAGGAAATATATACAACTGGAACGGTATAAGCCTCGGGCTGAGCACAGATACCGGCCTCAGCTGGTCGCGCATAGACCGAGACCTGATCTGTCATGACCTGGACACTCTGCATCATGTATATATGAGCGGCCTGACCGGAGACTCTATACTCTATGCACAGACGATCTGGGGGGTATACCAAAGTCAAGATCATGGCGACCATTGGCTGGCTACTACAGGCACAGGCTCCGTGCCGCTGGATTACTGGAGATATACCGATGGCAGACAAGTGATATCAAACAAACTAGGTGTATTTGTAAAGGATGCCAATGCGCCAGGGTGGACAAAAACATTCCCTCCGGACTCGCTGATTTACCTACCAGTAGAGAGGCTGCAAGGTGACACTGCCGGTAATCTATATATCGTATATCGGTATCAAAATAGCAATGTAATATTTACCAGTACAGACCGAGGGAATCAATGGCTACCAGATACGGCGGGTTTCAGCGTATATAGTGCTGCCATAGCTGTGCCCCAGATCACTGGCTTTTCTGTAATGGAAAACGGAGACGTCCTCTTCGCGGAGATCGCCAATCTGGGCGCAGGCTTTTCACCCTTTGTGACGATGAAAAAAATCAAGGGAGGTGCGTTTATCATGGACACAGCAGGAATGACAAGGAGGGACTTTATGTTCAGCTCTGGCCCGGTATATGAATATGCCAGCGACCACTCAGGCTCTTATTATATGTCGACTGGTGGGCAGGCAGGCAGCAATTCACCATATATGTGGAAACAACCTGCCAATGGAGGGGTATGGAGCGCCGATACAGTACACGGAAATGGATCTCTCCTATCCACTCCTGCACTCACGGTATTGGACTATGACCAGCGGCACAGTGTACTGGCCTGTGATCCTTTGACTGGTATTTTCACTCGAGCTAATCAGCGATGGCAATCCATCCCCGGACCTCAGGCCTCCCTGCTTGGTACTTACTCAGGCATAAATTACATAGCAGGTGATAGCGGCGGTGCGATATTTGCAGGGTTGTATAGATGGCGTGACAGAAGTACAGACTGGATAGGAGGTGGCGTGGTGTGCAGTCATGATACAGGTATGACGTGGAGCGTTGTGCCGGGATTAGATTCCATTTTTGTGGTCCGGATCAAAAACTTTGGAGACACGACCTATGTACTGGCCAGATCCGGACTATATAAAATGACCTGCGCTGGAAATATCGTTTCTCCAACGGAAATAGATGAAAAGTACACAGACAAAACTGTCGTTACCTTCTACCCTAACCCAGCAATGGAGCGGTGCGCCGTCTATGCCGCGGGCACAGATATCACAGGATGCAGGGTTGCCATTTACAATAGCCTCGGCGAGTCAGCCGGTATAAAGATATTAGATGCAGGGCATTCGTTTGGCGTATATGATCTGCCGGCTGGCGTCTATATCTGCCAGCTAGTGAAAGATAATCTCTTGCTATCAACTCGAAAGCTAGTCATCACAAGAGAGTAGTGAACGTACAGATTGGGTCCCCTACTTTGCTTGATATCCGTATTAACACTGATCTGCAAGCAAAGCGCAACGTGTATGGTTGATATTATAAGACAATAAAGGTTATCATTCCAGTGGAGAGTGCCAATCTATATCGCCATCGAAGCTAGCTGTAGTAGAAACTACTGTGACCTGATAGTGACCACTGGGAAACTGCGATAAGCTATAGTTGCACTCAGATGTACCACAGCCCGGATAGGTGGCTATCCGGACCCCGTCACGACGTAGTTGTACCTCGGTGATCTGGCCACTATGTGCGAGGTCTATGAATAGCTGCTGCCGCCGTACCCAGATATTGCATTGTATATTTTCCTTGCGCGTATCATAGGAGGGTACTGCCAGAAATCTACGGCAGGTCATGACACAAATAGCGATAAATGCGGCTGTGAAAAAAGTGAGAGTGAGGATGCGGGTTCTCTGATTCATAGGGTGAAAGATAAGAACTAAGAGCAAATTATAGCCCATCCGCACTTTCTATCCTTTCTATACCCATCACCGGCGAAATATACAGAACCTACTCCTCAATTTTCCAGTACTTCTGAGTATAGTTTTGCGAAGCGCTGACCTACAACCTTTGATGCAAAATGCTGGGTAGCGTATTGGCGTATGGCTATGGGGTCATATTTCTGAAAGGTATCAAGCATGGTGCTGAGTGCCCGTGCAAGAGCCGCTTCATCACGCGCGGGGACTGTGCTACCGCGGGTCGGATCCATCAGCTCGACCATGCCTCCTGTATGAGTGGTGATGACGGGTATGCCCGCTGAGAACGCCTCAAGAATGGCGCAGCATTGAGATTCATAGTTGCTAAACATGACCAGGCAGACTGCGTCGGCCATGTACCGTGATACATACTCATGGTCGCGATAGCCATGAAACGTGATCAGATGATCAATGCCGAGCTGCCGCGCGAGAGCCTGCTGCGCGGGCTCTTCTAGGCCGGTGCCCATGATGTGCAGCTCGAAATCGGAACGCTGCCTACTAAGCATACTGATAGCCCGAAGGAGACCGGGAAGGTTTTTGGGATGGGAATCAAGGCGTGAAAGATGTATAAACCTCTTGGGCCCTGAGCCGGAGATCTGCGATGCCGGGCGAAAGAGATCAATATCTACGATATTTGGAATGGCCTCGATACGGCCGGTGAAACCATAGTCTCGCATACCGCATTTGAGTGCTTCGGAATTGCACGTAATAACAGTGGCAAACGATGCCAGCCAACGGGTGATACGCGTGTGAATAACCCCTGTGAACTCTCTTCGCTCGCGAAGAAAGCCAGACCACTGCTCACTGATGATATAAGGTATGCCACAAGTCCAGCGCAGATATAGCGCAAAAGGTGCAGTACGTGAAAGTATTTGCACGTGAGTGATATCTGGCTGCGGAAAGATACGCCGCAGTGCGCGATAGCCGCGCCACTGTGCTATGAGATAGCGCACTGTGGTGAGAAGCCACACCCAGAGTGCCGGCCCGGTGACACGGGGGAAATATACGCGCACGACGGGAAAACCGTGCTCCTGCGTCTGACACACCTCATAAGAAGCAGCCGTCTGCCGGTCAGAGTGCACATAGAGTACGGCAATATCTGCGCAGCCTGAAATGGCTATAGCATGACGCTCTATATAGTTGCCCTCATTAGGGTCTACGCGGCTAGGGTACCATTTGGGCAGGAACAATACTTTCGCTCTCATAGTTATCTCAGTGATAGTCCGATTTCAGTTATATTCGAACTAAAGAAACTAAAAAACGATGAAAACAGATGTGGTAGTGCTAGGTGCGGGTCCGGCAGGCCTCACTGCTGCACACTCACTACTCCGGGCAGGCAAAAAAGTGGCACTGATAGAAAAAGCACCTATGATGGGTGGACAGATGCGTGCTGTGACGAGGGGTGATTATTATGTAGATTTCGGGTATAAACATCTATACAATCGTATCCCTGAGGTCCATGCCTTCTGGACGGAGCTGCTGGGAGCTGATTATATCAAGTATCAGCCGCGCACCGGTATCCTTTACCAAAACAAGATACTGGAGAAAGAAAAAGAATATAAAGGGCTACGGAGAGGATTGCCATATAGACTACTGGCCACAGCTCTGGCAGACCTGCTGCGATACAGACTGCTGTACAGAAACAGACCGATAACCAACATGGAGGAATATGCCCATGCACGCAGAGGAAAGCTTCTGACGGAAATATTTACACAAGGGTATGACGAACGTGTAAAGGGACGGAAATGGTCGCAGCTTCCGCTACCGGAATCAAAAGATACGAATCCCTCTACAGCTAATCAATCCGGCTTTCTCAGACAGTTTCTAACTGACGCATCACTGCGCAGGGATCCACAGTCAGAATGGTCTCACCCCATGCGGGGAACCGGGCAAATAGTGGATACCCTGGAGCGTGATATACGTACTATGGGTGCAGAGATACACCTGCAGAGCGAGGCAAAGAGCCTGATACCAACCAACGAAAAAGTGACAGGTGTGAGAGTCCAAACCCCAGTAGGTGAAGTACATTATGAGGCGGACCATGTGATCTCCTCACTACCTATAGCAGCGATAGCGCGCGCCCTGGATATACCCCTGGCCCCTGCGAAGGCTGAGCTGTCATTCAGGCGTAGCGTGATCATGGTATATCTTTTTCTTTCACGGCCGGTAGGGATTCCTTACAACACAATACAGGTGTCAGATCCTGATTCCCCTATGGGCAGACTAACCAACTATGAAGCGTATGGCGGTGCAATGGTCCCTAATGGCAAGGGCTGTCTGTGCGTAGAGTTTTTCTGCATGGAGGATAGTGTGCTCTTTAGCCAGAGTGATGAGGCACTGTACGACCTGGCCTATAATGGGTGCAGCCATGCTGGCATCACTGCCGTGGCAAACTGTACTGACTGGTGTGTATACCGGAATAAAGGCGTGGATCCCGCTACGAGTTATGAGGACTTTGTGACTGACCCTAGCAGGGCATCCGTGTACAACCAGCTACAATCATATATCAATCTCTACCAGATCGGCCGCACTGGTATAGACCGGGCTACGCATACGGGCCTGCTCGCCGCAGAAGCTATCATAAATGGCGACAGGCTGGCCTACGAACTCAGAACCCGACCAGACCTTTTCGCACCATGGCGCATGTAGCTGATAGTAAAGCTGCAAACTCTCACCGCTCCAGCCTGACCCAATCTCTATGGAACCAGGCCGATGCAATTTTATACCCTGTACTTTTTACTTTGCTGACCCCATTTCTACTAAATAGACTGGGCGTACAAATGTATGGAGTCTATATGCTGTGCGGTACGCTTTTGGTCACTATACAGTCTTTTAATCTTGGGATAGGCTTCTCAATAATGCAAAGTATCGCCAGTAGCCGCAGCCCCGCTGCTCAGAGTGAGTTGCACGAAAGCATCAATGCGGGCATATCCGTCGCGCTGGGGCTAATGAGCGCCAGTTTTCTGGCAGCTCTAATGATACCGATAGCTATATCTGGCGACCTCCTATGGACGGATATGGATAGCGCACTGCGCCTTTACTTTGCTCAATGTGTTGTAATAGTATTTGTCACCGGTGGTGTCAAGTTCCTGGAACTCGTCATGCTATTCAGCTTTCGGGGCTTTGAGCGCATTGACCTGGCGGCAGGGTATAATATCGCCATACGTGCGGGAGGTATAGCGCTAGGCGGGCTGCTGGTATATGAGGGAGGCGGGGTAAAGATCCTGCTACTGGCCAATCTATCGGCATCTACGATCATGCTAGGCGTAGAGGTGTGGCGGCTGAGGGGATTAATACCTGCGTGGCGATTTGCGTGGCCAGGTTCGACGGTATATATCCGCTCACTGCTAAAGCATGGAGTATGGGTCTGGCTACAATCATTTGTATTAATCCTCTGTACTCAGGCAGACAGATATATCGTATCTTATATAGATATAAAGCATTTTTCATACTATGCACTGGCTGCTACTCTTTTTTCTCAGGGACTGGTGATGATCAGCGCTATCACGCCCTGGTTTCAGCCCAGGATAGCGGCACTAAAGACCAATAGATCTGACACTGTTCCTATATATTTCTCTACTTACTCCTTTTTATCAGCCTTGGGAGTCGTGGGGCTGAGTTTACTATTCTGGATCTACGAACCTCTCATGAGATTATGGCTAGGAGCTGAAAAATTCATGGGTATATCCGGATTTATAGTGCCATTTATCCGCTATGCGCTTTGCGCGGTGCCCACCATCGTACCAATAGCCTATCTCAATGCATCAGGACACCAGAAATCTTGCTTCAAGATCAATCTGCTGACAGGGATATGTACGGTGCTGGCAGAACTTATAGTACTTTACTACTCACACAATGTGTATGACATAATCACTATTTTGATTTGCGGAGCTATCCTTAATGCGGTTTTACTTCATTATGCTGTTCACCGGGGTTTTCCGCATAAAAGCCTTTGGCACAATGTAATTTTATCCATATTGCCGCCTGCTACAGCTTTTACGATGACCTTTAGTACAGGGATATACACGCAGTTATGCTTGCTGATCGCTACTCTCATATCAGTCAGGCTGGTGTACGTGAAGAGGCTCAAAGAGATACTAAAGATCTGGCAAGTTTGAGGCGAGACATGGCAATTTTATAGAGAGAACTACAAGCCGAAGGCCTACCCAACTCTGGAAAGACCATTTACTCGATATACTTCAGCTGCGCGATCTTATTGTCCAGCGTCTTAGAGTCTGAGCCGGCAGCTTTGGCCTTATTCCAGTACTCTAAAGCCTTATCCTTTTCACCCAGCTGGATGAGGATATCACCGTAGTGCTCGAGCAGTGTAGGATTGGTAGGGTTCTTGAGCACTGCACGGTCCTGGAAGGTCTTTGCCTCGGTGTACTCGCCGAGCTGGAAGAGTATCCAGGCATACGTATCGAGGAAAGAGTCATTGTCAGGGTCCAGCTTATTGGCATAGGCAGACATCTGCTTGGCGCGCTGGAGGTTTTCCTTGCGCACGGAGAGGTAGTAGCTGTAGTTATTCAGCACGTAGGCATTCTCCGGGTCCAGCTTGAGAGATTTCTCGTAGGCGCTGTCGGAGGCTGCGTTGTTGTCTAGGCTATGGTAGGCATCGCCCAGATCGGCAAAGATCTGTGCTTTCAGCGGCGCATTGTCGTTAGCCATGCGCTCTGCCTTGGAGAAGGTCTTGACAGACTTCGCATATTCCTTCATCTGAAACTCTGCCCCACCCTTGAAGAGGTAGATGACCGCCTGATTGGGGAAAAGCTCCATGGCCTGGGTAGCTATATCGTTCAGCCTGGTCCAGTCGCGCTCAGCGTTGTAGATCAGCATGACCTGCTGCCATACCGTGAAGACATCCTTCTTCAGGTCCAGCGCTTTGAGATAGGCAGGCAGCGCGAGGCTGTCCTTTTTGTCTATGAAGTAAAGGTCGCCCTGGATGGCGTAGGCTTTGGCCTCTGAGGGGTGGGTCTCTACCAGTATCTTTGCCAGCTCAAAAGCATCGCCTATCTTATCTTTTTTGATGTCATAGTACTGTACATATGGGTACAGCATTTTGATCTTGGTATCTATGCTCAGCTTAGGATTGGCAAAGATCTTCTTCATGCTCTCCAGGCGCGCCGTACTATCGCCTTTGGCGGCACTGATGTCGGCTGTAGCGAGTAGAGCCTGTGCATTGTCAGGCTCTATCTCGAGTATCTTCTGGTAGATCTCGTTGGCCTTGTCCTTCTTATTATTCAGCGCATAGAGCTCTGCCAGCATGCCCATATACTGCACTTCTCCCGGATAAGCGTCTATCAGCTTCTGTACCTCGGCAGCGGCATTGTCAAATTTGTTTTGCTTCAGGTAGATGCGCTCCTTTTGCAGCACCACGCTCTCCTCCAGACCATAGTTCTTCTCAAAGAGATCATAGGCCTTGATAGCCTGGTCAGGCTGATTGGTCTGGAGATAGAGATAGCCGAGGTCGAAGTAGCTGTCAGGATCACCGGGGCTGAGCTTGATCAGCTGCTCATAGTCCTTGATGGCGTCTTTGGCGTTGTTGCGTTTCATGTGTACTGTAGCGAGCTGCTCCAGATACCATTTGTTATTGGGATTGAGCTTGACGGCTGTCTCAGCCTCTGTCTGTGCCTCTTCAAATTTATTGGCATTAAAGTACAGGCTGCTCATCTCATAGTGTGCATCAGCATTTTTAGGGTCTACCTTCAGGAGCTCCTCAAACTTCTTCTGGGCTTCATCATAGTCCTCTATAGCCTTGGCGCGCTGCGCATCCATAAAGATACGGTCTACCGTATCCCGCTGTGCAGGAGTGAGGCGGCTGGTGCCCTGATCGGCAGCACTATCTTTGGTAGCGGCGCTTTTTGTTTTGCAACCGGTAGTCAGGAGTGCGACCACCAGGCCACAGGCTATATATCTGAGGAGTACGTTCATGTATCAGTTTATCACCACATAGTCGCCTATGCTGAGATCTTCCATTTTACCGACCAATTTAGCATTATTCCCTACCATGCTGTTTTCTATTAACTTATTTTTCAAAACAGTATTGCCCTGAATGATGCTTTTTCTAATCACAGTGTTCTCTATCTCAGTTCCCTTGCCCACTGAGACATACGGGCCTACTACAGAGTTGGTGATCTTGACCCCTTCATCTATGAAGCATGGCTCTATGATCACCGAGTTTACGATCTGGGCAGACTTGTGCACGAGTTCTGTGCCCTTCAGGTAGTTGAGGTATTGGGCGTTGGTATCTACAGTCGCGTTCTTATTGCCGCAGTCGAGCCAGTCCAGTACCGTACCCTGCTCAAAACGGGCGCCTTTCCGCTTCATATTCTCCATGGCATTGGTGAGCTGGTATTCTCCCTTCTCACGGATGTCATTATCTATCAGGTATTGCATCTCTTCGCGCAGCTTCTTGCCATCGCGGAAGTAGTAGATGCCGATGATCGCCAGGTCTGATACAAACTCCTGCGGCTTTTCTACAAAATCAGTGATGATGCCATCTTTATCCAGCTTCACCACGCCAAAGGCGCGCGGGTCCTCCACCTTTTGTACAAAGATGATGCCCTCTTTCTCAGCTTTCAGCTTGAAATTGAGGCGGAAGAGGGTATCGGCAAAGGCTACGATCACCTTGTCATGCAGGAAGTCACCGGCGCAAAGGATAGCGTGGGCGGTACCCAGCGGCTCCTCCTGATAGCGTACGTGGCAGGCTACCTGCAGCGTCTCAGAGAGGGCCAGCAGTTGATTCTTGATCTTGTCACCGAAATCCTCACGGATGATGAAAACGATATTGTCTATCTTCTCGTCAGTAGCTTGTATCAGGTCCTCTACGAGGCGCTGCACGATCGGCTTGCCGGCTATGGGCAGCATAGGTTTGGGAATGGTGAGCGTATGCGGCCTCAGGCGCGTGCCCCATCCTGCCATGGGTATGATGATGTTCATTGTACTTGGGTTTTGTCGGTATGAAAATGAAAATTTCTACTCACTAGTATAAAGCTAACCACTCCAAAAAGTATCACCGCTGCAGTCTGGAGCGACCATACGAGCCAGCCAAAAGCAAATCCCACTTCATAAGATATGCCATAAAGCTGAAGTACAAGCGCCACTACAGGTGGGTATGCCCCTATACCTCCCTGTGAAATGATAAAAGCTATACCGCCGAAAAAAACAATAGCAAGTCCGGATGCGAGTCCGAGATCCGAGGTTTCTGGCAGCGAGTGATAGCAGATGACCAGCATATAGGTGTACATACCCCAGATCAGGATAGAGTAAAAGATGAAGAGCAGCGGAT
>JAFDYP010000049.1 GCA_018267355.1 Bacteroidota bacterium | reverse complement strand
GAGACCATAAATAAATACAGTCGTAGTATCTAGTAGGCGCTATATACCCATTTATAGGTATATGATCGACATCATTAGGTTGTTTTACGAAACAACAAATCAGAAGAATGGTGAGATAAGTACGTAAAGCTGTATGCTATTCCGTCTCGTATTGCAGCTTGAGAAGGTTGGCATAGAGCCCATCCGGCAGATGCAGCAGCGTATTGTGATCGCCCTGCTCCACTATCTTGCCTTTATTGATCACGAGGATCGTATCTGCCTCGCGGATAGTAGAGAGCCGGTGTGCTATGATAAAGGTAGTACGGCCCGCCATCAGCTTGTCCAGTGCATCTTTGACCAGGCGCTCAGACTCTGAGTCGAGTGCAGAGGTGGCCTCATCCAGTATCAGGATCTTAGGGTCACGCAGGATGGCACGCGCTATGGCTACCCGCTGCTTCTGGCCGCCGGAGAGCTTCAGGCCGCGCTCGCCCACCATCGTATCGAGCCCCTCCGGAAAGGCGCTGATAAAATCCCAGGCGTTTGCCTTCTTGGCAGCAGCCATGATCTCTTCGTCTGTGGCACTGGTCTTGCCGTAGGCTATATTTTCACGGATAGAGCCGCCAAAGAGTATGACCTCTTGTGGCACCAGGCCTATGTTCTTGCGTAGCGCAGTCAGGTTGTAGTCCTGGATGCTCTTGCCATCTATCAGTATATCGCCATGCTGAAACGGATAAAAGCCTGATAGGAGCTTGATAATGGTAGACTTGCCCGAGCCGCTGGGGCCTACAAGTGCTATCTTTTCGCCGCTGCGCACAGAGAAGGTCAGGTCTGTAAAGATCGGTATGTCACTACGTGTAGGATAGCTGAAGCCTACCCCACGAAAGTCTACACGGCCGGATACAGGTGAAGAAAGTTTTTCATCTGCAATGGAGACTTCAGATTTCTCATCCAGTATTTCATTGATGCGCTCCGATGCGCCTATGGTCTTTTGTATCACTGTGTAGCTCTCACTGAGCCCTGCCAGCGAGCTGCCTATGAAGATGGTGAGCAGGAAAAACTTGATGAGGTCGCCTATCTCGATTTGATGATTGGCTACTTCATTCAGGCCACTATATACGATGAAGACGATAGCCCCAAACATGGAGAGGATGATAAAGAATACAAAACCTGCCCTGTACTTGGCAGCATACATACCTATATCTGCCACTGCATGGTTGATAACTGAGTAGCGGCGGGTCTCATAGCCCTCATTGGTATAGGCCTTGACGATATCTGTGCTGTGAAAGGTTTCCTCTACCACGGTCACAGACTCTGCCAGCTTGTCCTGGGCCTGGCGGCTGATCTTGCGTATGAACCTGCCGAAAACTACGGCAGCGGCCACCAGCACAGGCAGCAATCCGAGGATGATCAGGGTCAGCTTGATAGAGACGGCCAATAATAATGGCACGCAGACGATAGGCAAAACGAGCTGGCGTACAAAGAAGGCGAGCTGATTGGTCAGGGCATCCTGCAGCTGTGACACGTCTGCGGAGATGCGCGATGTGAGATTTCCCACGCGGTTCTCCTCAAAAAACTGGATAGGTAGGGTGATGATGCGCTCATAGAGCGCATTGCGTATAGCAGCCATGGACCGCTGGCCCACATACTCAAACAGATAAATGCGGAAGAATGACAAAACAGCCGTGACCAGTAGTACTATACCTAGCAACAGGCCTATATGCTTGAGCTTCTCAGGGCTATCAGCAGGATTGATCTGGTCTATCAGCTGTGTGATCTGTGTTACTTTCTCATGGTCGGCGTGATTGGTGCGGATCTCTTTGGTCACTTTGTCTATGGCAGCCTTGGATGGGAGGGCGGCATTGACCAGGTCTCCGAAGCCGCCGGGTATCACCGCTACGATGCCGGACGATACTACCAGGCAGAGCATACCTACTATAAAGTGCCACTTATACGGTAGTACGAATCTATAGATACGCAGCGAGTGCCAGATATTTGAAAAGGACAATCGGCTCTTTTTTTCTTCTTGCTCGGCCATGGAGAGGTATGTTCAGTTTAGCAGGCAGTAAAAGTATATTAAAGTTTATGACGAAAAGGTGAGGTTTAGATTTTCTCTGATGAATATGTGATACCATTATATATGTATTATTTTTGCGCCGCCCCTATCCTATGAGCCCGTACCAAAGTCTAAATGAATGTTAATATTCCCCGCTGTTTTAAGCCGGCCCGCCTATTCAGGGTCTGAGATAGTTAATTTGCCTAAAATGCACTCCCCCATGCTGAGAAAAGGGTTTTACCTTTTTATATACTTATTTTTCATATCTGTACAAGCCCAGGCTGTCTACAGCGTCGATACCCTACATATCACTATAGAGCAGGCTGAGAAGCGCTTTCTGGATAGCAACCTGACCCTGCTCATCGGCAAGACCAATATAGATGTACAAAAGGCGCTGGAGCTACAGGCCCGGCTTTTTGACAATCCGAATATCAGCTATACCCACAATTTTTATAATGCTAATACGAAGAAGTGGTTTTCCGTATCTCCTAATAATGGCGAAGGCGAGCTGAGCGCCCAGCTCACACAGCTGATCCGCATAGGCGGCAAGCGCAAAAACCAGATCAAACTGGCGCAGTACAACACCCAGCTCACAGAGTATCAGTATTACGACCTGCTCCGCGCGCTGAAATACCAGTTGCTCACAGACCTGAGCAATATAGATCTCTATCTGCAGAATGATAATATCTACCGCCAGCAGATAGGTATAGTGAAGCAGCTGGTAGATGCTACTGCCTACCAGGTACAGAG
>JAFDYP010000499.1 GCA_018267355.1 Bacteroidota bacterium | reverse complement strand
GATGAAGAAATGAAGTCTATGATTTGTTTGATTTATATGAGTAGTATGATTAAACATATAAAAGGAATATTAGCATCGCACAGAAACAATCAAATCTTGCTTCATACTTTGCCCTAAGCTCTTCTATTCTTCGCAGATTCGCGTCTTCGCATAAGATAAATGCATTCCCTCCGCCTCTGAGGTAAAAAACTTTTGACACCGCACTTCTCGATAAATGTATTGGGCTGTTAAAGCCCTCTCCTTCGGACAGGGTTTGGGAGAGGTGCTACAATCTCAAGAAAAACCCGCTATCAAAGAGCACCGCCTCTGCCCCTCAGGCGGCGAACCCAAATGCCAGCTCATAGGCATGGTGAGCTGCGCCTCCGGGTGCCTCACGTTATACTGCGCTACCTTCCGCTCATTAAACTCCTTCAGCAGTTTGGCCTGCTGGGCACGGCGCGCCTCTGAGGCAGCCAGCTCGTCTGCCGGTGCCTCCATATCCTCCCGGCGCTCCTCTTCCATGCGGCGGTCCTGCTCTGTGCGCTGCTGTTGTTGCTCCTCCGGCGTGTCATATTCCCGCCCCCACTGGTAGTGATGCGTCAGCGCAAAAAGCCCTACCCGTGCGGGTATCTTGCCCAGCGCAGTATTCTGAAAGAGACGTACTTCAAAGAGCTGGAGGATACGCTTCATCAGCGTGATGATGCGCGCATCGCTGCGCCATTTGCGCCGCCAGTAGGCCCAGAGATCATTGTAGAGTCCGGCCTGGTTTAACGCGTGCCCCAGGTAGAGGCATTCATAGTTTAGTGCATAGGTATGCACCTCATTCAGTGCAGCGATCGTTTTTTCATACGTCCATCGCTCGGCGTATTTGTTGCCATTTTCAGCAGCCATAGGTTGTAGATTTTACGTTTAAAATAGACTACAAATAAAGCAAATATTAGCCACATATAAAAATAGTAGCATCGGCATATTTACCCACAAAAACCAATGACAGCAAGGCCTCCCGATACCCGATCAGTATCAGCGGGTTAGATAGGGGTGCTATGACCACCCTTATGAAAAACATTGAAGCTCAGATCGAAACACAAAAAACTAACAATCGTTAGGACAATTGCATGGATCAGGCCGAGCACGCCAAACCCGCACTATCACTATATCTCTATAGTCGAAAAACTTGCCTTGGGCCCGTGTCCGTCGTCTGTGGTCCGTCGTCCTGGCTACGCGTCCATCAGCTTGTTATAGACCTTCATCCAGCGGTCGGGCAGTTCATCCTTGCAGGCCATCTCGTAGTCTGAGTAGGAGCAGGGCACCATCTGGTGGCGCGCATACTTCTTACGGTCACCATACGGTAGCTCCATCCACCAGCGCTCGGTCACCTTGCTCTTCCAGAAGATGAGCTCATGATCATACTGCTCAAACTTGACAGTGAACTTCAGGAACTGGTCCATATTGGCAGGCATGTCTCCCTTGCGGCTGTAGTACCCTTCTACAAAGTACCAGAGCATCTGGCCAATGAGCTGCGCCGTCTGGCCATGATTGTCGTAGTGAGGGTTGTATTCTGAGATGCTGATAGAGGTGAGCTTGTCACTCAGCCCGGCATAGCGCGTGATCTGGCAGAGCTCTTCTCCATTAAAGCCATTTGGCGAGGCGCTCACATGGCCCGGCGCATCTGCCATACGGATCGAGCTGATGTCTATGCTGAGCATGTCTGCATCACGCAGGATCGGCTCTACCTCACTGATATGCTGACGCACCATACCCAGGCGCAGGCAGTCAAAGTTCAGCGACTCGAGCATGTCTACGGTCTTGGGGTCATTCAGATAGGTCTGGTAGCCGAGATGGGAGTAGTTGAAGAGATAGTTAGGGCTATGAGACAGGATAGGCATGAGATAGCTCGATGCATCCATTTCGCCATTAGGCTCCTCCATGTCTATACGCTCATCTATGATCACCATATTGATCAGCGTGTACAGCTCCTGGTAGCCGAGGTACTGACCAAATGTCATGTCATGTGTGCCACCTATGATGATCGGTATGACCTTTGATGTGAGTAGCTGCAGCATCACCGCTGCGAGGCCAAAGTAAGTATCTTTCAAAGTAGCGCCGGTCTTGATCTCACCGAGGTCTACGATGCGTACCGGCTTCTCAGCTACCGGTGTGTAGAGGCGGTATAGCTCCCGACGAATATTGACATGACCGTCTTCCACGCCACGGTTTGCTGCATGGCCGCGGTTCTCAGACACAGAGAGGATGGCAAGGTCATAGCCATCTATGTCCATCGTCTTGCCTTCATAAAAGTCTATGCTGCTGCCGAGCTGTGCCGTGCGCCAGGTAGTATCGCCAAAGACCTTCTCCCGGTCCAGCGGCTGTAGAAATTCGTAAAACATCCGTACAGTTTATGCTGCTGAAAGTAAGGCTAATCTATCGCTCTGGCAGCAGGGCTTTTCCCCTATACACATAGGGGTGTACTAGATAGGGGGCAGGTTGTTTTTACTACACGAAGAGCACAAAGGAATCACAGAGGTTAAAACATAACAGCTTTAACCCGATGTCAAAAATCATTGCATTCGCTCTGTGTTTAACTCCGCGCCCTCTGTGCAGTAGCACTTAAAAGTTAGCCGCGAAGAGCAACTCCAAATTAGTGTTCTTGATGTTAAAGAGCTTGGACAGGTGCTCGTTGGTCAGGTTGCCGTTGTAGATATAGATACCATTGCGGATGCCTCCATCTTCAAAGATCAGCCCCTTGATACCACCCAGGTCACCGCAGTGCAGGAGAATAGGCATGAGGATATTGGAGATGGCGTAGGAGGCAGTACGTGATACACGGGAGGCTATATTGGGCACACAGTAGTGCGTCACACCATAGTTCTTGAATGTAGGATGTGAGTGCGATGTCACATGGCTCGTCTCAAAGCAGCCCCCCTGGTCTATGCTCACGTCTACGATCATAGAGCCGGACTTCATCTGAGAGACCATATCCTCAGTGACGATCACCTGAGAG
This sequence comes from Bacteroidota bacterium, assembly GCA_018267355.1. GTDB lineage: Bacteria > Bacteroidota > Bacteroidia > Chitinophagales > LD1 > UBA1941. Next base: position 4,871 of record JAFDYP010000499.1, on the reverse strand, counting down.
CGGCCCTTCTTGGAGTGGATGGCGCCGATAGCCACGTCAGCGTGGCGCAGCTCCTGATACAGGGTCTCAGGCGAAATGATAGAGGTGAAGACGCGCTGCCCTATGCGCTCCTGCAGGCGCTGTAGTTTGTAGACATTGTTATCAAAGACGGAGACCACCGCACCGAGGCCGATAGCAGCGCGTGCAGCAGAGGTGCCTACAGCTCCGGCACCGAGGATGACCACCTTGGCGGGTGGCACACCGGATACGCCACCCAGCAGGATACCCGTACCATCGTGTGCATTGCTCAGGTACTCTGCAGCTATGAGGATGGACGAGTTGCCTGCTATCTCGCTCATGGAGCGAACGAACGGGAAGAACCCCGCTTCGTCCTTAGTGTACTCAAATGCGAGGGCAGTCACTTTTTTATCGATCAGGCGGGTCAGATACTCGCGCTTCATGGTAGGGAGATGGATAGGCGAGATGAGGGTCTGGTTCATCTGCATGAGGGTGATCTCGTCCAGCTGTGGCGGGGCTATCTTGATGATCACATCCGCTTTGAAGACTTCCTCTCGGCTGCTCGTGATCTCTGCACCGGCCTCTGAGTAGTCCGTATCCAGAAAGTGCGACTCAAGGCCGGCATTGCTCTCTATGATCACGCGGTGGCCATTGGCTACGAGGGTGCGCACCGCCTCTGGCGTGAGGCCTATACGGTGCTCCTGAAAGCTCCATTCCTTGGGCATACCGATATAGAGCTTGCTGGTCTTGCTCTCTACCATCACCGGAGACTCCATAGGCTCGAGGCCCAGTTTGCTGACTATCCCTTCAAATTTGTTGCTGCTTGTCATTACGAGACGTTAGATTTTAGACATTAGACGATAGACAAAGGCAACAACCTGAGTGGTCTATTGCCTTTGTCTAATGTCTTCTGGTCTTCCCTTAAAGATACTGATTTTCCTTTCATATTCCGATAGGGAAGATATGTGGATAGTGATATACTCACCCTCGCGCAGGAGCGGTTCTATGAGCTGTGGCCACTCTATGAGGCAATAGTCCCCGCCCAGCAGATAGTCCTCTATACCTATATCCAGCGCCTCCTCTGTACTGCGCAGGCGGTAGAGGTCCAGGTGGTAGATGCGGGTGCTGCTGCCGGGTATATCGTATTGATTGACCAGTGCATAAGTCGGGCTGGAGAGGTCGTCTGTAGTGCCCAGCTGCTGGCAGATGGCCTTGATCAGGGTCGTCTTGCCTGCACCCATCTCGCCTATGAATAGCCACACGCGGATATTGCCGGCCTGTAGTCTGACCCACTCAGCGGCGGCATTGATATCATCGACCTTATATGAAAAAGAAAGCTGCATACACCTCACCCATCTGCCTTTGGCATCTTCCCTCTCCCAATGAGAGGGAAGAACCTTGTGTCTTGAAGGAGCATTTCAAAACACCATTAGGCAGGTCTCGTTGTTTGTTATAAATAAAGAAAGCTCCTGCAAATACAGGAGCTAATCTAGTGTGTTTTATGATTTGACAGTGTGCGTGGCTGGAGCTTTGTTGTATTGCTCCCCGTCACCCGGCCCCCGTCCTTCGTCCCTATTTCAGCGGATAGCCATCCAGTAGTGACACGTTGCTTTTCTTCTTGAGGCGCTCCAGGCACCGCTCTTTGATCTGGCGTACGCGCTCACGGGTCAGGCTGAGCTTCTCGCCTATCTCCTCGAGGGTATGCGTATCATTTCCATCCAGGCCGAAGTACAGCTTGATGATGTGCTGCTCACGCTGGTCCAGTGTGGCCAGCATATTCTTCAGCATGCTCTCTACAGAGTGGCGCATCATCTCATCCTCTGGTGTCAGGTGGCTATCATCGTGCAGCGTATCGCCAAACGACAGGTCGCCATCCTCGCCAAAGCCCATATCGGTAGAGACGGTAGAGACGATATTCTTGAGGTAGTCATTGATATCTTCTTCAGTGAGGCCGGTCTTCTTCATCACCTCCTCTATAGAGGGGTCCTGCTGGTACTCCTGCTCCAGCATCTGAAAGGCACGGTTGATCTTGGAGAAATGCTGCGCCTTACCCGTAGGGATGCGGATGATCTTAGACTGCTCTATGATGGCCTGCGCCATAGCCTGGCGTATCCACCACACACCGTAGGATATGAACTTGAACCCCTTGGTCTCGTCAAACTTTTGTGCAGCGCGGATCAGGCCGAGATTGCCCTCATTGATCAGGTCATTCAGGCTGAGTCCTTGTCCTTGATATTGCTTGGCTACGGATACTACAAAGCGGAGATTGGCCTGCACCAGCTTGTCCAGTGCATCCATATCACCCTCGCGGATCTGGCGGGCCAGGGCAGCCTCTTCATCCGCAGTGAGGAGTTCCTTTTTAGATATCTCCATGAGGTAGCGGTCTACTGATTCGCTATCCTTCTGGGCGACGTTATTGGTTAGTCTAAGTTGCTTCATCGGGGGCCGTGTTTTCCCTTTTTTACGGCAAAGGCGCGGGGAAGGTTACAGACCTCACCCATCTGCCTTCGGCATCTTCCCTCTCCGAGGGAGAGGGAAGAACCAATCGACTGAAATTCAGTCGATTAATCAAACGGTTGAGTCTGCGTTGTATTTGTCATGTCGCCGGCTTGCGCAGCTTGCCAGAGACATCTTGTATTTAGAAATCCCGTTCACATAGCCAACAGCAACAATACAAGATGCCTTTATAAGCTTCGCAAATGACAGCATGACAATGGAAGAGATGGGGGTAATTAGATACCCTCGCTGAGGTTCCGCATCAGGGCTTTTAGCTTGTCTTTCTTGAGGATCTTCTGGCCGGTGCGGCCGCTGGCTATGAGGCGCTTGCCTACATAGGCGGCAAAGGTGCAGCCTACTACATTCTTATGCAGCTCGTCTATCACGGCCTCGTAGACCACGGTCTCGCCTACCAGGGCCGGCGCATGGTGGTCTACCTGCACGAAGGTGCCGATGCCCTCCTCGTCCGGCTCTATCATCTCCAGCACAAAGAGCCTGCCCGCCCACTCGGCATCCCGCGCGATGGCAAAGGTGGCATACACCTCATGTACCACACCCGACTCAAAGGCCGCGATGTCATCCCGCGTTATGACTTTCTCATAGCTCATCTCGCTGCCGGGGGAGAAGATCTGCTTCATTGCTGTTTGTGCTTTGGGGGCAAAGATGTGGGTTTAGAAAGGAGAAATAAAGAGAATAATTTATGTTAATTGAATCTCAATTTGCTGTAGCAATTTCTCGATATAGTTAGGTGTAGAATTTACCTCATCGCACAATTTATCAAGTAGTTCGTCTTCAATATTAATCTGAGCTTTTCTCATTAACGAAATGTCACTAGTCAGATTTCTGGCCTTCCGCTTTTTGATTCGCTCATTATATGTGTCGATCAGATCAAATAGAGAACTCGAATTTTGAGATAAACTTATAAAATTAGTGAGCAGCTTATTAAAATCTAAGCAAACGAGACGTTTTACACTTAGAAACTTCGATTGCAATTGCGATGAACGTAACTTTTCCTCGAAAGCATCTGCCAAATAGTCATTCACACCAGCGCAGCTAAAAGACTTATCAGTATAAATAATAATAGGATAAACTATTAGATCTCGACTTAGTTTAAATCGATATGTGGGATCACCTTCAAAGTCTTTCGAAGAGTTATAGAACTTTAAAAAATTCACTAATTGACCTGTTCCTTTGTTAGGTAAATTATACTTTTCATCAATAGCTTTAATGATTTCTTCATAAGAATAAGATGAGATTTTTTCACCAGCTATCGCAGCATCTTTAAATTCTATGATAGCTACCCTTTTACCACATCTGTAGTAGACATCTGGCTCAGTGGATGCACTCTTATTCTCAGCAAAAAGTAATTTGCCTTTCGTCGTTGGAAATAGTTTTCGAAAAATATTCCTTAAAAGTATTTTTTCAAGCACATCGGCTTTAAATTTTTTGAAAAGTAGAAAGTCTTTGAATTCAGTCTCCTCAGCGATTCCTGAATGCTGATAAAAATCAAACAACATGCCATCCGAACATTTATTGAACAGAAAGCTCCAATCAATTACCAAGTAATTTTGCCCATCATTAAATGTTATAACAGGCCGTGATTTAAACCCATTATAATTCTTAACCCCATCTTTAAAGTAATGTCTGTATTCATCAATATCTAAACTGATAGAATTTAATAATTCTTGTGTAGAGTCCGTAGGATAAATGAGAGCATTATAAGCGTTGAAAAGAGATGTATTGAAATATGTCGCCTTATTAAGGTCAGCTGGTAAACTACGCACTAATAAATTTATGATTGTTGTGAAGTATTGCCTTGAGCTAAAATTGAAATTCCTTAGAAAGCGATCAACATATTTTTTATACCTAACATCCCTTCTCAATTCCTCCAATATCGTTGCACCGATGATAACATATGAATATGAAACCATTTCAGGTCTATATTGTAATTCTGATTGTTCAAAGATGCTAGGCCAAAATGCTCTCCTGAAAAATTGAACATCAGTTTCGTTACTGCCCTTAGTCTCGTAATCATTTAGATGTGAGCCAGCAATAGTTTCCGTGAATATTAGGAAGGCCTTTAAGATAATGATTGGATCAAACGTGTCTTGATCTGGCTCAACAGTTAAATTATTAAAGTTTATAATTTGATGATGAATAAAATCAAGAACAAACTTTTTATGAAATATGGCAACTTGATTGTTATGCTCTTCATAAAACCTATTTACGTTTCTTAAAATTTTATCGATATAAATAGGTGGCTGTTTATGGAGCAACACTCGAACTAGAGTTATATGGGCATCTTTATCAATGCTATTATAACGAAAGAGGCTACTAAATTTACATAATACGGATAGAGGAGATGAGGAGGGGATGTT
>JAFDYP010000498.1 GCA_018267355.1 Bacteroidota bacterium | reverse complement strand
TTGAGTTTGCTCCTCCAGCTCATTATTGATGCTTTCCAGCTCGGAGTGTTGGGCCTGTAGTTCTTCGGACTGTGCCTGGGTCTTGTCCAGAAGCTCCTGTAGCTTCTTGAAGTTTATGGCAGCATTTACCGCGATGGCTATCGGTTCACGCACCGACTCGATCAGGCTGATGGTCAACTCTGATGGAGGCACTGTGAATCCCATCTCTATCAGACCTATGACACGCTCACCCTGGATGAGAGGTATCATGATGAGTTGTATAGGATCCATTTTGCCGAGCGCCGATGCTACAGACAGGTACCCTGCCGGCAGCTCCCTGATGATCTTTACCTCGCGGTCGCGTATAGCCTGGCCGGCCAGGCCTAACCCCTCGGTGATCTCCGGTGGTGCACCCTGCGCAGCGTAGCTTCCAGTCAGTTTATAGAGACCTCTCTCATCCAGCACGTATGCTACTGCAGCCTTTGCCTGCACATATTGCGCGAGTGCGCTTACCACTTTATCTGAGAGCACGGTGACCTGCATCTGTCCGCGCACCGCCTCGCTGATGCGCACCGCACCAGCCTGCAGCCATGACCGGTCCCTTATATCTGTGAAGCTCTTCTGCAATGCCCAGACCATATCATTGAGGGCGTGAGAGATGCGCCCCAGGTCGTCATCCACCTGATCCTGACTACGCACGGTGTAGTCTCCGGCGGCTATCTGGCGGGTCACGCCCTCTATCACAGTGATGCGCGCAGCAGTCTCTTTATATTTGCGCTCTACCTCCTCCTGCAGTGCCATGCGCGCATCAAGGTCAGACTTGATGCGGAAGTAGCTGGATATCGTGATCATGATAGACAGAAACGAAGCTATCAGGATAAGAATAGGCGTATAGGTAGAATACTTAGTCTGGTCTGCCACCCGGCCGGACAGCAGCCGCTCCTCTTCCCTGTCTATCACTGCAGACTGCGTCCGCAGCTTCCACATGAGCTGTGTGCCTATTTTGATAGCTTCCGTCCGTACGCTGAGGGTGGCAGCCATCGTGCTATCCTGATGCAGCAGCTTCTGCAGGTGATTGATGCGTTCATCCATTATCGCCTTAAAATCGTCCAGGTTTTTTTGTTGCACGGGATTATCACCTGTGATGCGGCGCAGTGTGGCAAACTGATTATAGGAAGAGTCTACGGCCCATTTGAAGATAGTCAGGGTAGCAGCATCTTTCGTGAGGAGGTATCCCCTTTGCGCATTTTCTGCATTCTGCACCGCGATGAGTACCTTCTGATTAGCAGATATCACATTGTAGGTATGATTGACCCAATAGGACCGGTCTACCAGCTTGGATATGCTGTAGTAGGATGCATAGGAGCTGGCCAGAAGCAGCAGGACGGATAAGATAAAAACAACCTGCAGACGGCGCACGATCGGATTGCTAGTAGTACTCATGAGCGATATTTCGTTTGTGGTCCGTTTATAGATAGTATCATCGTGAAAGTAGTTCCTTCGTTTTCACGACTGGTGGCAAAGATATGGCCGTGATGATTCTCTATGATCTTTTTGGTCACAGCCAGGCCGATGCCCGTCCCCTCATATTTATCACGTGTATTGAGCCGCTGGAAGAGGACAAAAATTTTATTCAGATATTTCTCATCAAAGCCGATACCATTGTCTGCTATATCCATACGGATATAAGGGCCGGGATTGATCACCGGATTGATAAAAGGGCAATCTTCCTTATGCGTGGCAGTGATCTTTATCTGCGGGGCTACACCTGGCCTCGAAAACTTGAGACTATTACTGATGATATTCTGAAATACCTGGCGCATCTGTCCCGGCAGGCTTTGGATCACCGGTAGCTGATCATATACGATATCGGCAGATTTTTCATTCCGGCTTAGCTGCAGATCCTCCAGCACATCTGCCAGTACGCGATTTAGGTCCGTAGGGACAAACCGATCCTCGCCGGAGAGGCGTGAGTACTGCAGCAGGTCATCCAGCAGACCCATCATCCGGCCAGTGGAGCTATTGATGCGCTGCAGATAGTCATTCATATCGGGCAGACCGGCGGCCAGTTCTTTTTGCCGGATCATATCTATGAACATCTGTACTTTGCGCAGTGGCTCTTTGAGATCGTGAGAGGCTACTGTAGTAAATTGCTGCAGCTCCAGGTTAGCGGCTTGCAGTTGCTTATTCTTTTCGGAGAGCTCGTGCGTGCGCTCGGAGACCTTTTGCTCCAGCAGCTCATTTGCTATCTTCTGCTCATGTATATCTGTGAAAGTACCCACCCAGTGGCTCACATGCTGGTCTACCACCATGGGCACAGCGCGCCACAGGTAGTAGCGCTCCGCACCGCTGCGCAGGTCAGCTATCTGTACTTCCTTCTCAAAGGCGACCCGCTCTCTGACCAGCCGTACCCAGGCCTGTGAGATATCCAGGTCATCACATTTGCCCTGCGGCCAGCTATCGTCATCCATCGCATATTCATACCACTTCATATTGACATATTCCAGCTTGCCGTAGGCAGTAGCAGAGTAGGCTATCTGAGGCAGTGCCTGGAGGGTAGCATGCAGTTGATGATTGCGCTCTGTGAGCTCGGCCTCAGCATGTTTCAGCTTTCGCGTCTGCTCTCCCAGCAGGGAGAGTATCCGTACCTTGAGCAGCAGGATATCTACATCCACGGGCTTGACCAGGTAGTCTATCGCGCCTGAGTCGTATCCTTTCTTTACAAATCGCTTATCTGTATTGACCGCCGAGAGAAATATGATCGGGATATCCTTTGACTTGCTGCTGCCCAATACATTTTCTGCTACCTCATAGCCATCCATATCAGGCATCTGCACATCCAGTATGATCAGATCGTAGGTATTTTTGAGTACTTTGCGCAGGGCCTCCTCGCCAGAGGCAGCAGTGTCTACCTGAAAGCCATTATACTCTAAGGTCTTTCCGAGAGAAATGATATTTTCGGACTTGTCATCTACTATCAGTATCATAGTGGGCTAGAGATGGGAAAAATAAGAAACTTGACACGCAACTAGCCGCGGATAGAGATAAAAAAATGACAAAACAATGTTCTGGGGATTATCTACCCCATAGAGGCCTTGAGAAGAATGCATACTAAGCTGCCGCAAATGTCGTACCGATATAAAATAGCTATCAATACACGTCTACTGATCAAGGATAAGATGGATGGCATCGGCTACTTCACTTATGAAACAATAAAAAGGATCGTAAAATGGAACCCCGATATCGAGTTTCATTTTCTGTTTGACCGGGTCCCTGATCAAATGTTCATATTTGGTCCTAATGTAGTACCGGTCGTATTGCCTCCGCAGGCCAGGCATCCGCTCTTGTGGTATCTTTGGTTTGACTGGTCAGTGGCGTCATATCTGCGTAGCCATGATCTTGATCTCTTTCTCTCACCTGATGGATACTGCAGCCTTAGATCCGATACTCCTACGGTGGCGGTCATGCACGATATAGCCTATGAGCATTACCCGGAATATGTTCCATTTCTCGTTCGTCGCTTTTATCAATACTTCATGCCGCGCTATGCCGCACATGCCAGCAGGATAGCCACAGTATCCGGATTTAGTAAAGATGACATCACCAGATATTACCACGCTGATCCCGGTAAAATAGACATCGTCTACAGCGCAGCCAAAAACATTTTCCGGCCTTTCACCGTAGCAGAGATCACAGCTACCCGTGCGCAATATACCGGAGGAAATCCCTATCTGATCTTTGTGGGCTCCATACACCCGAGGAAAAATCTAAAAAATATGCTACTCGGCTTTGAGCAGCACCGTAGCCGGCACCCTGAGTCTACGCTCAGGTTTATAGTAGCGGGTGCTTTCGGCTGGCAAAACAGCGAGTTGAAGCAGGTGATAGAGACTATGACTTACAAAAAGGATGTGATCTTCCTGGGCCGTCAGTCAGAGGCAGAGCTGTCCAGACTGATAGGCAGTGCATTTGCACTGATGTATGTATCCGTTTTTGAAGGCTTCGGCGTACCGCCGCTGGAGGCCATGCAGTCCCATGTACCTGCCATCAGCTCTATCACATCCTCTCTGCCTGAGATAGGTGGTGATGCAGCCCTCTATGCCGACCCTCAGGACCCCGTATCAATAGCTGATGCTATCTCACGCCTCTGGGAGGCCCCTACTCTCCGCGCTCAGATGATAGAGCGCGGCATTTCGCGTGCAGCTATTTTCACCTGGGACCGCACAGCCCGTCTCCTATGGGAGTGTTGCGAAAAAATACTTCGTCCGGTTTAAAGTTAAAGCTGCCCCGGATACCCGTAGTGCCCTGAAGGATAATGTCGCTGGAGGTCTTTGCGCATCGTATCAATTATAGCTTCTTTGCCTGTTTCCATCCTACCCTCCTGAAAGGATGAAGCCGGTACCGGAGCATGATAATAGACAATGAGCCGGCCCGGATGGATGTAGCTCTCACCACGTGGCCAGCGTTCTCCTGACCCTACAAAGGTGAGAGGCAAAACGGGAATGCCCGTTTCCGCAGAGATGCGAAAGGCCCCGTTGTAAAAATGCGCAAAGAACTGGTCCGATCTATTGCAGGTGCCCTCCGGACAAATGAAAAACGAAGCGCCCGTCCGCAGCTTATCCTCCACTGCTTTTATACTCTTGCTTCTGTCCTCCTTGCTTTCCCGCTCCACTGGCACATAAAACTTGTCCAGCAGGTAGCCCAGCACGGGCCATTTGAGCATCTCCGCCTTGCCGAGAAATTTCACATAGTTAGGTATGACGGCCCCAGCTACTACTGCATCTATCAGCGAGCGGTGATTGCTTACAAAAATGTATTGACCGTGTGGATCGATATACTCTCTGTTTCTTATCTCCAGCCGGATGCCAAAGAGGAAAAGGCAAACACGCGCCATACGCGTGGGTATAAAGTGAGCCAGAAAGATGAGCCGCCGGCGGCGGGACAGCACAGCAATGACCAGCAGCGGAAACAGCAGCAGGCACAGTGTAATAAAGACTGCTATACACCAGACTGACCAGAGCCGAAGCGATATTTTGCGGAATGTACCCATAGCACTATGGCAAAACTAGCTGTCACGGGCCAATTGCCAAAAAAACTAATCCCATATAGTTTGGATTGCTCCTATCTGCTATTCTTCTATATTTGCAGCCCGATGGCAGACAGCCTTATCATCATCCCCACCTATAATGAGCTCGGCAATATAGAGCGCATGGTACGAAAGGTATTTTCGCTGCCGCATGACTTTCATTTGCTTATTATAGACGATGGCTCTCCTGATGGCACTGCCGATGTAGTCAAGACTTTACAAAAAGAATACGAAGGGCGCCTGCACCTCATGGAGCGCCGTGGCAAACTGGGACTGGGCACGGCCTATATAGCCGGCTTCCGCTGGGCACTGGAGCGCAGCTATGAGTATATATTTGAGATGGACTGTGATTTTTCTCATAATCCTGATGACCTGATACGCCTGCATGATGAGTGCGCCAATAATGGAGCAGACCTGGCCATAGGCTCCAGATATGTCCGGGGCGGAGGCTTTGTAAATTGGCCTAAGGACCGCATCTTCCTATCTCGCGGTGCCTCTATCTATGTGAATCTCGTAACCCGCATAGGCATCAAAGACCCTACTGCGGGATTTGTCTGCTTTCGCCGCAAGGTGCTTGAAACTATAGACCTGGACAAGATCCGCTTCGTAGGCTATGCGTTTCAGATAGAAATGAAGTTTGCCGCCCGCCGTCTGGGCTTCCGGATCTCGGAGGTGCCCATCATCTTTACAGAGCGCGTAGAGGGTGTATCCAAAATGAGTGGCAACATCATTCGCGAAGGTATAGGCGGGGTGCTCACCATCGAGTGGCGCAGCTTCTTTGAGTCGTATAGAAAATAAAAGTACTTTGTTGTAACCCGGTTTGAGGTTTTGCCGTATGCCATAAGGCATGAAAAACCTAACCATAGTGATACTAGCTCTTTGCCTGGCCTTGTCTGCTACCGCAGGCGTGAGCGTCAGGGCTGCTCTGGTGCAGGGAGAGCCTAAGACGGCTAATGACTTCTTTCAGATAGGCTTTGCCGCGGCCAATAATGGCAACTACCAGCTGGCTGTCAAAAACTATGACCTGGCTATAGGCCTGGACCCTACACGCATCTACTTCTACTATCATCGCGGACTGGCACACAAGGCACTCGGTCACAAGGCGGATGCTGCCAACGATTTCAACCAATGCAATAATATGAAGCCCATAGCTGAGGCTTATTATGAGCTGGGCGTGCTGCGCTACGACGCACAGGATTTTGCCGG
>JAFDYP010000497.1 GCA_018267355.1 Bacteroidota bacterium | reverse complement strand
GTGGTGCGCTGGCAGATGTTCTGGTCAGGACCCGCATCCGGCTTCGCACGCACCGTCACTTTCATCGTGTCGTCACAGCCGCCACTCGTCCAGATCAGATAATAGGACCCGGGCAAGGTGAAGCCTGTGACGGAGGTATTTGAGTCAGTCGCATTCGTGAAAGTAACCGTTGTTGGATTTCCTGTCTGCTCACTCCACACTCCCGCTCCGGTGCCACCTGCTGCCAGCACTGTGCCTGTGTATTGGCAGATAGACTGGTCAGGGCCGGCATTAGGACGGCGGGATACCATTACGAGAGCTGTATCCTTACAGCCCGAGGCATTCGTCCAGACAAATTTGTACGTGCCTACCGCTGTATAATTATTGATAACAGTGGCCGGATTAGAAGGTGCCACTATTGTAGCAGTACCTGGATTGCCAGCAGCGGCAGACCAGGTGCCTGTGCCAGTCGCGGCCATGGTCACACTATTATTGAGCGGATAGCAGGTCAGGTACTGATCAGGACCTGCGTCAGGCTTGGCCGTGACAGTCACTGCAACAGTATCTGTACATCCCGCTGCATCTGTCCACTTGAAATAATACACCCCGGGATCAGAGAAATTGGAAACCGTAGTAGTAGCAAATGAAGGAGAGCCGATAGTCGCTGTACCCGGTGCAGGATTGATCAGGCTCCAGATGCCGGAGGTATTGGCAGAGAGCGTAGCAGAGCCTCCCGGGAGCGCAGCACATGATACCGTCTGGTCTAGACCCGCGTTAGGTTTCACCGTGACGGTGACAGTCATAGAGTCTATGCAGGTACCATTAGTGATATAAAGTGTATATACCCCATCCAGCGTAAAACCGCGGACAGTAGCTGTCGTGCTGGTAGGATTAGTGATCGTAAGTGGCACGACGTTATTAGTAGATGCAGTCCAGGTACCGACACCGGTGCCTGCCATGGTCACAGTGAAGCCGATCGGATTTATACAACTGAACGACTGATCCGGTCCTGCCAGTGGCTGCGTGGTCACTATCACACTAGCCGTATCGCGGCAGCTGCCATTGACCCGCACATACTTATAGGTGCCTGATGCAGGGAAGCCTGAGATCATAGTAGTAGGACTGGTCGTATCAGCTATAACGGCTACGCCCGGATTGCCTGCGACCGGCCTCCATACACCGTTTCCGGTACCGGCCATATTTACACTACCGCCAGGCAGCGATGCTACAGGCAGGCATGTCACATATTGATCAGGCCCTGCAGCTGCTCTTTCGCTCACAGTGATAGTAGTAGAGGCATTGCAGGTGGCATTTGCAAATGTATAAGTATAGACACCCGGCGCAGTGAAGTTATTGATCACTGATGTAGGTGATGAAGGTGTCACAATAGTAGAGGAACCGGGGCCGGATATCTGAGACCATGCACCAGTGCCTGCACCGGCCATGCTCACTGATCCGCCCGGCAGGGTGATACACGTGAGCGTACCGGCAGGCCCTGCAGTAGTCTGTCCTGTCACAGTGACTTTCACCGTATCCTTACAGCTGCCATTGGTCCAGACATAGTAGTAGTCGCCCTGCTGCGAGAAGTTAGTGATCGTGGTAGTAGGACTCGTCGTATTGGTGATCGTGGAGGTACCCGCACTGCCTGCCCTCACCGTCCAGGTGCCGGTAGTGGTCACGGCGGCCATCGTAGCGATGCCGCCCGGCAGCTGCGCACAGTTGACTATCTGATCTGGCCCTGCATTGCTATACTCAGTCACGGTCACATTCGCATTGGCAGTACAGCCCGCAGCATTGGTCCAGGTGAAAGTGTAGAAGCCTGCAGTCTGAAAATTTGTAATAGTAGTAGTGGGTGATGTAGGATTGGTAATAGTAACACTACCGGGATTGCCGGCAGCAGTAGACCACGTACCTGCACCGACAGCACTCATCGTAGCAGAGCCTCCCGGCAGGACTATACAGGTCAGCGTAGAGCTGGCTCCGGCATTTGGCCGCGCAGTCACGGTGATCAGAGCAGTATCTGAGCAGCCGGACGCATTGGTCCATTTCAGGGAGTAGACACCAGGCTGTGTAAAGTTTGATACGACTGCAGCCGCCGTAGTAGTGGTCGCGATCGTACAGGTGCCCGGCGCAGGAGTGATGAGGCTCCAGGTACCAGTCCCTACTCCTGCCATGGTAGCAGAGCCTCCAGGCAGGGTAGCACAGTTGACAGTCTTATCCGGGCCTGCATCAGGTTTGGCTGTCACCGTGATGGTCATGGTATCAGCACAGCCCGCAGCATTGGTCCAGATGTAGTAGTATATACCGGCAGCAGCGAAGCCTGTCACTGTGGTAGTAGCGCTGCCCGGTGTAGTGATGGTACTGGCAGCGTTGCTCGCCACGGCAGTCCATGTACCGGTACCTGTAGCCGCCATCGTGGCCGTACCGCCAGGTAGCACTACACAGTTTACAGTTTGGTCAGGTCCGGCATTAGGTTTGGCAGTCACCGTGATCTGTGCTGTATCAGAACAGCCATTGACATTAGTCCATTTCAGGTAGTAGACGCCCGGCTGATTAAAGTTTGACACCACAGCAGCTGCAGTGGTAGCCGTTGTGATAGTACACGTACCCGCCGATGAGGAGAGCAGGCTCCAGGTACCCGTGCCGGTAGCAGACATGGTAGTACTGCCGCCCGGTAGCACCGCACAGGTCACAGTCTTATCAGTACCCGCATTTGGTTTGGCAGTCACGGTGATGGTCATTGTATCAGTACAGCCGGCAGCATTGGTCCAGATATAGTAGTATATACCCGCAGCTGCGAAACCAGTCACAGTAGTAGTAGCGCTGCCAGGTGTAGTGATGGTGCTGGCAGCGTTGCTCGCCACGGCAGTCCAGGTGCCGGTACCTGTAGCGGCCATCGTGGCTGAGCCGCCCGGTAGCACTACACAGTTTACAGTTTGGTCAGGTCCGGCATTAGGTTTGGCGGTCACCGTGATCTGTGCTGTATCAGAGCAGCCATTGGCATTGGTCCATTTCAGGTAGTAGATGCCCGGCTGATTAAAGTTTGACACCACAGCAGCAGCAGTGGTAGCAGTCGTGATAGTGCATGTACCCGCCGATGAGGAGAGCAGGCTCCAGGTGCCGGTACCCGTGGCCGCCATCGTAGTGCTGCCGCCGGGCAGTGTGGCGCAGGCCACTGTTTTATCCGGGCCCGCATTAGGTTTTGCGGTGACCACTACAGCCGCGGTATCGAGACAGGCTCCGCCGTTCCACTGGAAAAGATAGGTGCCCGCCGCTGAGAAATTTGATATGGTAGCCGTAGGCGAGGTAGTAGGTGTGATGGTAGCCGTGCCGGGGGGTGATGAGATCAGAATCCACGTACCGCTACCGGTACCGGCCATGGTGACCGACCCGCCGGGCAGCGATACGCAGCTGGCCGTCTGGTCCGGCCCCGCATTGGCAGTGGTGGTGATGATGACATTTACAGTATCCTTGCAACTGCCGGAGCCCCACGTATAGACATAGGTACCCGCCGACGGGAATCCCGTAATGGTAGTAGTAGGCGATGAAGGAGTACCGATGGTCGTACCGGTAGCATTGGCACTTGCCGCTGCCCAGCTGGCGCCAGTAGAGGCTGTACCAGCCATATGGGCTATGATGCCGGGTACGTAGCAGCCTAGGTTTTGATCCACGCCGCCATTGGGGCCGGGTGTAGTAGTGATGTTCACTGCGTCCGTTTCTACTACCGTCGTGTTGTCACAGCGGAGATAGGTAGCCGTAGCGGTATAGGTAGTGGTGACGGGAGCAGTAGTGCTGGATGGAGGACATACATTCAGAGTGTAGAGCTGCGCAGCATTTCCGGTGATAGAGTCATTGACTCCCGGACCGGTCCACTTCACTGTCACTATACTAGGCCCGTTTGGGGTAAAGCGATACGCGTCATTCGTTGTATTCCATACAGTATTATTGCGTCCGGCTACTGAGTACGCCACAGTGCCGGTAGCATCCTGTATACCTTCGATTGCCAGGCCGTCATTCCAGCCAAAGAGTGAGCTAGGGCAGGATTGCTTATTGCCTATATATATCTCGATGGCATTGGTAGTCTCATACAGTGCGATCTGACTGGTAGCGGTCTCGCCTGTACACTGAAAGTCACCCCCTCCGCAGCCGCCATCATACATCGGCACGTTGTAGTAGGAGATCACAAAGATCCGGCAGGGATAGCTGCCTATGATCTGGTACTTGATGCTGCCGCCGCAGCTCGGGTCTATATCCTGGTATGGCCCCATGATACTATTGATAGGGTACGAGGTGGTAGGTATAGTAGTACCTGACGTGAGAGGCCATGGACAGTAGGTGCCGGCATACGCCGTATTAAACGAGATCAGTTCATTGGCTCCTACTACCACCTGATTGTACGTATTGCCGAAATAGCAAAAGTTGAATGGCAGCGAGATGGTGCTGGACCAGATATCATCCACGCCCACGATGATGGCTGTACCGGCGGTATAGGAAAATGGGGTATACGGAATAGATGATACAGCATAGGTAGTCGTATTGCCCGTATTAAAATACGACGCACTAATATTAGTACAACTGGTGCCGCATGGTAGCGTCTGGTCCGGGCCGGCATTCACATATGGGCAACCGGGCTGAGCCCATGCCAGGGTACTAAATAACAACGCAAGTCCGAGTAGAACTTTTCTCATCAATAAAAGAAGATAATCAGGGTTACTAAATCAATCACACTATAACAAGATGGAATATAAGTACAAAAAGATGTATGTAGCGGTAAAGAATCAACGAATTATACACTTTAGCGGGCCATCTGAATATTTATAGATACGTACCCTTCGAACCGTTTGTTGTTCATTTTCAAAAAAATATTGCCATCAGATCAAAAAAGTATTTTGAAATCTCGGAGGAGGATTTATATTTGCAATCCCGTTTTGAGAAACACATCACGACGGATATGCGGGAGTAGCTCAGTTGGTAGAGCGCCACCTTGCCAAGGTGGAGGTCGCGGGTTCGAGCCTCGTCTCCCGCTCGCAGTTAGAAAGCCGGTTTTATACCGGCTTTTTCTATTTTGTCTGTCTCGTCCTAAAATAAGTTGACAACAAATCGACTTATATATGGAAGAAGAAACACCAGCGCGCCCAAGGCGTAGTCAGCGGGATTACGGTTTAGCCTTTAAATTG
>JAFDYP010000496.1 GCA_018267355.1 Bacteroidota bacterium | reverse complement strand
GGTGTATATTTCCATACTTTATTCGAGGTGTTGACACCGGTTGAGGTATTGTAGTATACACTATGCTGATCTAGTCCGTTTACTACGTACCCTTCCCCGTTCAATACAAATATCTGCGATGCATAAGCCGCATCTCCGGGGAAGTCGCCCAGCCTTGTCCAGCTATCAGCAGCATCATCATAGCGGTACCATCCGCTCTGGACAAAGTAACTCCCATTGCCATCACTGGATGCTCCCAGGCCTACATAGCCATAGTTTCCTATGGTCATACTGGCCGGGGCCTGGCAGCCACCTCCGGGGTAGTTATGCTTCTGACTCCAGCTGTCTGTGGCAGGATCATAGCACCATACCTCATTCGTATAAGGTGAAAAACCGCAGGCGATATATTCCTTGCCGTGCAGTACGAAGTTGGCCGTAGTATATCTGGAGTGTGACGGAAAAGGTGCCTTCTGCGTCCAGCTATCAGTGGCGGGATCATATTGCCACATGGCGCTGGAGCCACTGCCAGATCCCGTAGAGTCCCATCCGTTTACCACGTATCCCTTGCCGTTGATCACAAAGCCATTACCTGCATATTGCGCCTCACCGGGAAAATTGTTTTTCTGCGTCCAGGTATTTGTAGCAGTGTTGAAATCCCAAACCTCGTGAGACATGATCACCGGGAAAGAAACATTGGGTCCATAGTCTATGCCGCCGCTCACAAAGTAGATGTGTGTGCCTATGGAAAAATAATAAGGGCACCACAATGTATGCGCCAATGAAGGCATCTGAGTCCAGGTGTAATTTTGACTAAAACCGGAGATCGACGTTATGAGTAGTAAGACTGATAGGAAGTGTCGGTAGAGGAGTTTCATAGTTTTTTTTATGAAATCTAAGATATGATTTAAAGGAATGGAGTTGCATCAATCATGTTAAAATATATAATAAAAGGAACAATGTAGAAGCGTGTCAACATCCAAAGAATAAGTCAGGATCCAAGACGGATATCCGGTAATACTGGAATAAAAAAAAGGGCAGCCTGTTCATGACTGCCCTTCCGTTTTCATGGTCGATATCTTGGCGACCGTAGGTCTAAAGTGGTCGGCGTGACACAATAGTAGTGCAGAGTATTGTCATAGGCAAGCATACTGATATACAATATGCTTATGAATGTATAAGCGTGCAGTTTTTTGTATAAGCGTGCAAAATCTGACAAAGAATTTTGCCCTGAGGCAAATGATGGTATTTTTAAAGCTATGAAAGAGGACCTGCTGCACTACATCTGGCGCTACAGTCTGTATGACACGGGCAGCCTGTACACTACTACCGGCGAGACAGTGCAGATCATCAGGCCCGGGCAGTATAATACCGATGCAGGGGCAGACTTTACCAATGCACGCATCAGGATAGGAGAGACACTGCTGGCGGGCAATGTAGAGATACACATACACCAGCGCGACTGGTACACACATGGCCACGAGCGCGATACAGCCTACAATAATGTGATCCTGCATGTAGTGTATGATAAAGATACTAAACCTACGCTCCTGCAAAACGGCCAGCAGGTAGCAGTGCTAAGCCTGAAAGATCACATTTCGCCCACACTGCTGCAGCGATATGAGTTGCTGAAAGGCGGCCTGGACAAGGTACCATGCGCCGGACTGATCCGCTCGCTGCCGGCTGGTACATCCTTCACTGCTTTTTTTGAGCGGCTGGTGATAGAGCGGCTCCAGGCCAAAGTAGCGGTGATAGAAGCCATGCTGCACAAATCGCACAATGACTGGGACCAGGTCGCCTTTCAGATGATAGCGATGTACTACGGCGGCACGGTGAATAAACAACCTTTTCAGCGGCTGGCGGCCTCCCTGCCTCTGACTGTGATACACAAGCACAGGGCTAGTCCATTGCAGGTAGAGGCACTGCTGTTTGGTCAGGCGGGTATGCTGGAGGCTGACCATGATGAGGAGTACCCGCGCAGCTTGAAGCGGGAGTATACCTATCTGAGGAAGCTGCACGGACTACAGCCGCTGGCGCTGCATGAGTGGAAGTTCTTTCGTGTGCGGCCAGCCGGTTTCCCCACCGTCAAAATCGCGCAGCTGGCTGCACTACTGGTACGCGAGCCGCACCTCTTCGGTGGCATACTGGCCAGCGGAGATATGAGGGCGCTGCATCATTTCTTTGAGGTAGAGGTACATCCGTACTGGCATGATCATTATCAGTTTGATAAACCCACGGGCAGAGGTAGTGCCCGTATCGGCCATATGCTGACCGATATTGTGGTGATCAATGCGGTGGTGCCGCTGCTCTTCAGCTACGGCAGGTACAAGGATGATGAGAAAATATGCCAACGGGCGCTGGATATGCTGGCAGAAGCAGGAGCAGAAGACAATGCCATCATCCGTATGTGGGAGGAGCTGGGCATCCATGCCCGGACGGCCAATGATACTCAGGCACTTCTACAGTTGCGCAATGAGTATTGCCTCAATGGTCGCTGCCTGCAGTGCCAGATAGGACACCAGTTGCTGAATGCTACGTAGGTGTAGATGTCGCGCCAGACAACAAATTGCGTTAGCTTTGGTTATATCTTTTAACAGGGCAGGCTTGCGGTACTGCGTCGGTATCGTTATCTTTGGATGTAGTAGGTGATATATGAAATTAGACACATTTAAATTTCTCGTAGAGTATAATGCTTTTGGCGTATGTACCAAGGTAGGAGAGAGGCTCGGAATGCCTATCAAAAATATCCGCCTGTTCTTCATCTACGCCTCCTGCCTCACTATCGGCTCACCTCTGATCGTGTATATGATCTTGGCCTTCTGGATCAAGCTGCGTGACTACGTGCGCGGCAGCCGCAATCCGGTCTGGGATTATTGAGTAGGGAGATATGAGATAAGAGACTTGAGATGTGGGACAGTACTTCAATAACCTGACATATGAAAAACGCAATCCTCTTCTTTTTGCTTCTTGCCCTTGTTAGTTCTTGCAAGAAATCCAGCTATCCATCTAAAATATCCGGG
>JAFDYP010000495.1 GCA_018267355.1 Bacteroidota bacterium | reverse complement strand
GTACATACGGGTCTCGTAGACATCAGATATACCCTTGCGGCGCAGGTCTGATTTAGCCTTGATAGTTGGTTTAAACTCCTCAGGAAAAAGTGTGCTGTATGTATCATGGCCTACCAGCTCTGAGGCAGAGTAGCCGAATATCTTAGTATGCTGCTCATTGATGAAAAGCTGTATGCCTGCATCATTGATGATAGATACGGCATCTGTATACCACTCATCAAAGTACTGCTTGAGGTCCACCGGCGTCAGCCCGATCTTATTCAGTTTTTCATATTCGCTGAAAAAATGCGTAAAAACGGCGCTTTGCAAACCAGACTGGATCGTGTCCAGTAGTTTTTTGGCATCGGGAGATAGTTTACCCAGGTCTGCAGACTTTCCTAAGAGAGCTTTGAGAATTTCCGGGGTAGTAGAGGACATGTACAGCTATGATCTATAATAAAGTCTAAAATACAATTTTTGACAGTAAAAGTAACTGCAATGCTTAGTTTTGTAATAAACACCTAAATATGCAAAAGTGGCTGCGCCGTATCGCTATAGCATTGGCTTCCGTCTATTTGCTCATATGTGTGGTGATGTATCTCTATCAGGAGAAGCTGCTCTTTCATCCCTATCTGATATCTCAGGATCACAAATATGATTTTGCAGACAGGTTTGATGAGTTTCGTATACACCTGGCTGATGGCAGTGATCTCGATGCACTCCACTTTTATGCTGATACTCCCGCCAGGGGAGTGGTGATATTCTTTCACGGTAATGGCGAAGCGCTGGACCGGGCCGGGCACAAGGCTGGCTATTTTACCAGCCGGGGCTATGACTGTATGATGGTAGATTACTCCGGCTATGGCAAAAGTACCGGCACCATCTCTGAGCGAAATATCTTCAATAGCGGCCTGGCGCTATATGATTCGGCCCGCGCACATTTTCCTACCAGCAGGATAGTGATCTATGGTATGTCTCTGGGTACCGGTGTGGCAGCGCATACTGCGCGTGACAGGGCCTGGTTCAAATCGCTCGTGCTGGAGTGCCCGTACTACTCTATCACAGACGTGGCTAAGAGGCGATATGGATTTATGCCTATTGGATTGCTCACACGCTATCCGCTCAGCACCTACCAGTACCTGAAAGATATACAGCATCCCACATATGTGATACATGGCACAGCAGATAGAGTAATACCCGTAGAGTCGCCGCGCCAGTTTCTGGACTTAGGGCTGCATCAATTTACCTATGTAGAAGTACCGGGTGCCGGCCATGGCAATCTGCCCCGGTACAAAGAATACGATGATATGTGGAATAAAGCACTGAACTAATGGCTACAAATACCAAAGTATACCTGATACCGGGCCTCGGTGCCGATGCCCGGATGTATGAGCCGCAGGTGCGGATATTGGATCGCTATGAGGTGCTGGAGCATCAGAAACCTCTGAAGGGAGAAACGCTCAGAGCGTATGCCAAGCGACTGACAGAGAAAATAGATACCTCGGAGCCGTTTATCCTGATAGGTACCTCTCTCGGAGGTATCTTATCTATGGAGATATCACGCATCTTGCAGCCAGAGAAGGTCATACTGATATCGTCTGTGAAGCACCGGGCGGAGCTGCCACTCTGGATGCGCGTCATGAAGTACCTCAGGCTACACAAACTTCTGTCGGGTAAACGTTTCATCGAATTCAGTAAATCAAATATCAGGCTGCTGATCACCAAGCGTGATACACGAGTGGCAAAACTACTCATGGATATGCACGAAGATGCCGATCCGGACTTTGTGGAGTGGGCTATCAATGAGGTGATAAACTGGGATGGCAGTGCCGATCACAGAGCGGATATCATTCATATACATGGTACTAAAGACAGGCTATTCCCCTTTGCCAATGTGAAAAATGCTATTGCAATCACCGGTGGCTCTCATGTGATGGGCTGTACGCAGCCCGGTGATGTCAATGAAGCTATCCTAAAAGTGTTGCGATCGTGACAGGAGAAAACCTCTTCCAGCTGGCCGTGGTCCTGCATATAGGAGCAGCTCTGCTATTTCTCTCAGGTAGGCAAAGCTGGGCGATCCTCACACTGCTGACGGGTGGAGTGGTGCTGCGCTATTATTTTGCTACACTCGATCCTTTCCTGCATGACTGGGATGAGCGCTTTCACGCGCTGGTGGCCAAAAACCTCACGCAGCACTGGCTGCGGCCTACGCTGGTAGAGCATCACATACTCAGCAATGTAAAAGAAGAGTGGACAGATAAACATATCTGGCTACACAAACAGCCGCTCTTCCTATGGCAGATGGCACTGTCCATCCGCTTGTTTGGAGCTACTGAGTTTGCTGTGCGGCTACCGAGCCTGGTCATGACCTCTATCCTGATCCCGGTGATATACCAGATGGGTCGTATGGTTTTCAATCCCATAGCCGGTTTTATTGCCGCCTTCATATTGTCATGCTATGAGCCGCTGCTGGAGATGAATAGCGGCATGATGGGGATGGAGCACAATGATATTGCTTTCCTCTTTTATGTCACGCTGTCTATATGGGCATGGATCTGCTATGAGCAGCGGCAGCGCACGGGCTACCTGCTGATGATGGGTTTCTTTGCCGGCTGCGCGGTGCTCTGCAAGTGGCTGACGGGTATGCTTGTCTTTTCGGGATTTATCTTTTATCACTTATTGTTGGCCAGAGATCTATTCACCGCAGACACGGTGAAGAATCTCTCGAAAGCCTTGGCCATTTGTTTTGTTGTTTTCCTGCCGTGGCAGCTATATATCCTCTGGCAGTACCCGGTAGAGGCCCATTCCGAATACGCGTATAATAGTAAGCACTTCTTTCAGGTAGTAGAGGGGCATGAGCACGAGACCTGGTTTTACCTGAATATACTGCCTGACTATTATAGAGGGTTGCAGTATCTGATCGGTTTGAGTATAGTGGTCGCTTTATTTTTTGCCCGCAGGCTAAGACTGGCTGCTTCTCTTTCTTTTATGTTTGTGCTGGTCTATTGTTTTTTCACAGTGGCTCAGACCAAGCTGCCATCATATGTGATGGTAGTGATGCCACTGGGATTATTACTGCTGTCAGCCGTC
>JAFDYP010000494.1 GCA_018267355.1 Bacteroidota bacterium | reverse complement strand
GTCAGTGTAGATGTAGTGTCGGTCGTGCCGGATATGGCTATCGTCCCTGCGAAATAGCAAACAGAGCCGGCAGTATCAGTGATTACTACCGAGCAGCCGCTGCTATCAGTGACGGTCACATGATAGACCCCACGGGTAGTGGTAAAGAATGTAGCTGTAGTATCTCCGCTGCTCCACAGAATGTGATAATAGCCAGTGCCTCCCGTAGCGGTGACAGACTGGTTCCAGCCATTGCCGCTGGCCACTGCGGTAGCTGCTGCAGTGAGGGTGCAGGTATTGTAGCAGCCGGATGCTGAGCAGCCGACATTGTCAGTCACTGTCAGGCAGTAATTGTGCACACCCGGCAGTACACTATCAGTATTATGGATATTACCGGATGCCCATTGGTATGAATAGCTGGTAGCACCTGCTGTATTGTCATATAGATATGGGGCGATAAAGTGTGAGGCGCTGATCAGTGTGTCATGAAGGCCAAGAGAAAAGTGGCACTGTAGCGCAGTAGTCACGACTACAGTATCACAGCTCTGTGACTGGCAGGAGTTAGCATCTGTGATATTGGAACATATAACATAAGTGCCCGGAACGAGTGAATCTGATAAGGTGCTGGATGTAGCTCCCGCGGCGGTGTAGCCATTGATGGTCCAGGTATAGGAAAGAGGGGCGGTGCCCAGCGTCGCAGCAGACTGGAATGTATAGCGGTTGAAGGCATCATGCGTATAGGTCAGCGCGCTAGCCAGATGGCAGGCATGAGGATTGAGACTGTCGATAAAGAAACATCCATTAGCATCCACTATGATCAGTGAAACAAGAGGTGTGCTATTGCTGGTACTATAAAAGGAGTTGCCCCTGACGCTATTCCAGAAAAAGCGAGACCCCAATCCGCCTCCATTCGGATAGGCATGGTAGATATTTGTAGTGGAGGTGATGGAGTCTGTGACGGTAGCGCTGAAAAAGCAATAATCCTGACAGGCAGAAGAGATACAACCGGTGGTCGTGTCAGTCACGGTGACGCAATAAGTGCGCCCTGCTTGTATAGGCTGTGTGAGATAATCTGTAGAGGTGTCGCTCCAGCTGAAGACACAATGACTGTAAGGAGCGCCATGCACGTAGGCCATCATGGAGGGTAGATTTCCACTGGCAGAGTCGAGTATGGTGACCACGAAGTTGGTACAGGCAGTGACCGGTGTCTGGACTGTATCACAGGCACTGGCGGTACAGCCTGCACTGTCAGTGATAGTCACACAGACCATGTGAGTACCATAGCTGAACTGATGGATCAAGGTCTGAGCACTATCGGTTTGTACTATGCCATCTACAGCCCACTGGTATGTAAAAGGCTGCACGCCACCAAAATAAAGCCGGCCCTGAAAGGTGTCAATATTATTGAGTGGTTCTATACCATTTACGATGTATGACTGCATATTACACTGGGCGCTAAGGATGCCACAGCTACATGATGCCACCAAAAGGACGAGGAGTAGTCTAAAAATTTTCACGGTAATATGGTTTAGATGAAACATTGGGTTTTTCAAAATATTAGACCTGAATGTACAATTATAAGTTGCACGGTCAATGATAAGACTACATGAAATTTCAACAACGCGTTAAGTGTTCAAACAGGCCTAATTGAGATAAGTAATTGAGGCTTATTGATTCGATGTGTAGATGCCATCGATGGTGGTAGAACTTTATTTGCTATCCAGGTGCAGCTTTAGCCAGGTCTTCTGCTCAGCACCGTTTGGATCATAGCTGGGACCAGACATGGTCTGCCCCTGCCCGGTCATACCACCAGGTCTGCCGCCCATACCCCGGCTGCCGCCCATACCGCCATTGCCACCCATGCCACCACCACCGCCTGCTCCCTGGCCTCCTCCGCCTCGGTGCTCAGTAGTCTCCATAGCGCCTACATCGAGGCCCAGGCCTATCGGTTTCTGCAGCTCGGCTGCTGTAGGGCTATGGCCCAGTATGAAAGCCAATGGTATCTCATACTCTATGAATAGTATATCGATGCTATCCCAGCCATAGGCTACATTGATGCCGTTGGCATTGGTCAGGGGGAGCATCTGCTCGGCGATGCCCGGCAGGCTGATCGCTTTGATGGCAGTCTGTGACAGCATGACCCGCTCCTTCAGCCCATTCACACGGCGGTGCAGGGATGCAGAGCCATCGCCTTCCTGGCGCCTGCCTGTATTCTCGCCACGGGCCAGCTCATCTGCGGTGTGGTCCAGCTTCACCGGGAAGGAGAGGCCTTCTTTCTGCTTCTTCTTGCCTGATGGATCAAACCACAGTGTGAGGCCGGAGTGCATGAGCCGCGCCTGGGTCTGCATCTCCGTAGCGCGTACGCAGACATAGAGGTTAGCTTTATCATTCATCACATCAAACTGAAACTTAGTACCCGGCGCATAAAAGCGGAAGAACTCCGGCCACTCATTTGCCCGGCCATCTATGGTGACGGGCTGTGCAGTCCACGTACTCAGGGCATCCTGTGCAGTAGCTGCCAGCGCAGCACACATGCCTGCAGCGAGAAGTAGTTTTTTCATATCAGCTAATGTATGATATTTAGATATGTGCCGCGCGGGCAGAAATGCAGTTT
>JAFDYP010000493.1 GCA_018267355.1 Bacteroidota bacterium | reverse complement strand
TTACCGGTCCGACTGGCGCACAAGGCGTCACTGGTTTGCCAGGCGCTACAGGAGCAAACGGTAGCAATGGCGCTACAGGTGTGACAGGGCCAACTGGTCCATCAGGTAGTGATGGCGCTACAGGCGCACAAGGCCCTGCAGGTGCTGCCGGTATTACCGGTCCAACCGGTGCACAAGGTGCGACAGGTTTGTCAGGCGCTACAGGAGCAAACGGTACCAATGGCGCTACCGGTGTTACGGGTCCTACAGGACCATCAGGTAGTGACGGCGCCACTGGCGCACAAGGCCCAACCGGTGCGCAAGGAAATACTGGGGCTACGGGTCCTACCGGACCGCTCGGTGCGGCAGGTGGAGACCTGAGCGGCACATATCCCAATCCATCCATCACCTCTCTGCAAGGTGTGCCGGTATCCGCAGCCGCTCCCGCTGCTAATACTTTGCTGGAGTATAATGGCACACAGTGGGTGCCGGTCACAGTAGATAGTTTGCCGAAGGCAAATCAATATATCTGGAACCAGACTGCTGCCAACCAGGTAGCAGGATTCCAGATCAATGGCAATGGTCTCTTTAATGGCGGACGTGTAGGCATAGGTACTACATCTCCTGCGTTTCCGCTCGAGGTGCGGGATACATTTACCACTGCTTTCAGTACAGATGCGATGCTATCGGCAGCCATAGGAGATCCGCAGTTTCAGCTCGTAGCCCGCAAAGGGATAGTGGGCAATAGCGTAGACGGCATCACTAATGAGATAGGAGTGGCCTATGGGGGTACCCTGGCCAGTGCGATGATCAGGTTTCACAGGGCCATCTTTGGCACGGATGGCTATATGAGCTTCTCTACCAATAATGATACAGAGCGCATGCGTATAGACAATAGTGGCAATGTAGGTATCAATACTACTGCGCCTCAGACCAAACTACACGTCTCCGGTGGTGGCATCCTGGTAGAGGGTACCACTGGTGCTATACCGGCATCAGGTGCCGGTACGCGACTGATGTGGTATCCGGCCAAAGCTGCTTTTCGTGCAGGCGCTGCCACCGCCACAGAGTGGGACGATGCCAATGTGGGCACCTATAGCTTTGCTACAGGCATCACCACTACTGCTAGTGGCGCCTATGGCAGCGTAGCTATGATCAATCAGGCCACGGCCAGCGGCTCCAGTTCCTTTGCCGCCGGCTGGCTGGCTACTGCCAGTGCGAGTGATGCGGTAGCCATCGGATCGCATAATACCGCTGCTGGTGTCAATAGCCTCGCTATGGGATACGGATGTACTGCCAGCAGTCAATACAGCATGGCCATGGGGCACTCCAGCCAGGCCGTAGGCTATGGTGACGTAGCGATAGGCGAGTCCAATGTCGCATCGGGCGGCGATGCTACCGCATTTGGCGCGCTCGATACGGCATCGGGCACCTTTAGCACGGCACTGGGCTGGGCCTCACGGGCGGGCGGGCGCTACAGTTTCGCCGCAGGCGAGGCCAATAAGGCTATGGGCTGGGCCAGTGTGACACTTGGCGAGGGCAATGTCGTGACCTCCTCAGATGCCACCGCATTTGGTGCGCTGAATAAGGTCTACCACAACTTTAGTACAGCAGGTGGTGAGTATTGTGTCATCACGGGCCAGTATAGTACCTGTATGGGCTATCTGGATACAGCCAGCGGCACCTTTAGTGATGCGTTTGGAGCCTTTACCAGGTCGGGTGGCACGGCTAGTTTCACAGCCGGCTATGGTACTATAGCCAGCGGCAATGAAGCTGTAGCGATCGGCTACTTTGACACAGCTACAGCTACCACGGCAGTGGCGCTGGGCAGTAGCAATAATGTGAGTGGCGCTTACTCCGCAGCTATGGGTGTGTCAAACAAGGTGAGCGGTGTCGCCGGCATTGCGCTGGGCGGTTCCAATACTGTCTCTGGCAACAGCAGCGTGGCCATAGGCAATAACAACACTGTGCCCTCTTTTGGTGAGATGGTGGTGGGGCAGTACAATACCAGTTATACACCGTCATCTGCTACAGGCTGGGTCAGTACAGACCGCCTTTTCACGATAGGCAATGGTACCTCTACTGCTGCTACCAGCAATGCGGTGACAGTGCTCAAAAGTGGCAATGTAGGCATCGGGACAGCTACCCCCGCTGCGCCGCTCCATATCGCTACGGGCCTGAGTACCGGTATGACCACACCCAGCCTGACACGTACCTATTTCAACGCAGGCTCGGGCACAGGCGGTTTCACTGCCGGCCCCTCTACGAGTGGCAATATAATGGTAGAGGCAGATGGCTACTACTGGGCCAACGGCGGCGGCTATGTAGCCACATCTGATGAACGCATCAAAAACATACGCGGCCTGACGGATAACGCAAAGGACCTCGAAACGATACGGCAGATACATATCACTGACTATACCTATCGCGATGTAGTAGCCAATGGCGACGCTCCTCAGAAAAAGGTAATAGCCCAACAGCTGGATACAGTGTACCCGCAGGCTGTGAAGAAGAACACTATCCCTCAGTTCATACCAAACATCTATCAGAATGCGGCCAGCTACACAGCTACTGGCAGCCTCCTGACCATCCGCCTCTCCGAGGAAGTATGCACCACCCCCGATATGCAGCCAGGTAATACATGCAAAGTATACGTCTATGGCAAGGCAGACAGCGCCGGACGCGATATAAAGGGCCGCATAATCAGTGCGGATGCGCATCAGCTGGTACTATATGTAGATAGCATTGATAGGGCCAGGTATGACAGCAGGCTATTCGTCTACGGCACGGAGATAAATGACCTGCTTTCTGTAGACTATGAGGCGATAGCTATGCTCAACGTATCCGCCACGCAAGAGCTGGCCAGGCAGGTAGAAACACTCAAAGCCGAGAGAGAAACCCTCCGAGCTGAGATAGCTGCACTACGCGCAGCTCACAAGGATCAAACCGATATCATGAGGGTAATGAAAGCTCAGATAGACGTCATAGGTGAAAGATTCAATATCACTACGGGCAGATAGGAGAAGTATTTATATTATCAGGGTTAGGGCGCTTTCTGCATTAGCGGAAGCGCCTTTTTATTCCATTTGAGATACCTGCGGATAGCATCTCCTTTGGTAGGGTTGGGAGAGGTGCTGTATTTATTATCTTCACCCGATGCAATTCACAGCCAGAGACATAGCTGCACTGCTCGGAGGCCGCCTCGAGGGCGACCCCGACCATGCCGTGACCACTATAGCCAAGATAGAAGAAGCCCACCAAGGTGCGCTTTCCTTCATAGCCAATCCCAAGTATGAGCAATATGCCCAGACCGCACCCGCAGGCATCCTGCTCATAGGTGAGTCGCTGGCAGTGAGCAATGATAAAGTATGTGCCATCATCCGGGTCAAAGATCCGTACGCCGCCTTTACTACGCTGCTCGAGCTCTACCAGCAGGTCATGGCCTCCGGCCAAAAGCAGGGCATACAGCAGCCCTCACACATTGGTGCCGGTAGCAAGCATGGCGATGGCCTGTTCCTCGGTGCCTTTGCCTATATAGGAGATAATGTGACCATAGGCACCAATGTGCGCATCTATCCATCTGCCTTCATAGGAGATGGTGTGACTATCGGAGATAACACCACGATCCACGCAGGTGCGAAGGTCTATGAAGGCTGCCGTATCGGCAAGGACTGCACCATCCATGCAGGCGTAGTGATAGGTGGCGATGGCTTTGGCTTTGCGCCGCTGGCAGATGGCACTTTCAAAAAAGTACCGCAGCTCGGCATCGTAGAGATAGGCGACCGCGTAGAGATAGGCGCCAATACCGTGATAGACCGCGCTACCATGGGCGCCACCGTAGTGCGCGATGGTGTGAAGCTGGACAACCTCATCCACATAGCGCACAATGTAGAAGTCGGCGACAATACCGTGATAGCGGCGCAAACCGGGATCTCAGGAAGCACCCGCATTGGCAAACAAGTCATGATAGGCGGCCAGGTAGGCATCGTAGGCCACATCCGCATAGCAGACGGTGTCAAGATCAATGCCCAGAGCGGTGTTTCAAAATCCATAGAGACTGAAGGACGTGCTGTGACGGGCTCTCCCGCATGTGACTTTCGCGAGCACTACAAGGGCCTCGCGCATATCAAGCTGATACCGGAACTGATGAAGCGGATAGCAGAACTGGAGAAGAGGCTGGGCTAAGCCTTTGTTGGCGGGCCTTTTAGCACCACTTAAAGTACAAGATGAGTATATCCTTCCTGACTTATCTTGCTATATAGAGCAGGACAGGGAGTCATTATCTTTCAGGGCACAATTGATGTCCGCTTCCATACTG
>JAFDYP010000492.1 GCA_018267355.1 Bacteroidota bacterium | reverse complement strand
TAAAGGAAGATTGCTTCGCTCTCGCTCGCAAATGATAGTTTTAATTTGCCAGCTCACTCATAAACTTGATGCGCACCAACTGTATCTCATCTACCTCTATATCATCATTGCTGAATTCATCCATGGCTGCCTCTAGGGAGTCGGTCTCAGCGGAGCGGAAGTAATCAAAGATATCGCTGACCATATCCGCGTCCATCACACTATTGAGGTAGTAGTCTATATTGACCTTCGTACCCGAGTGTACGATGGTCTCCAGCTCGGCTATCATATCCTTGCGGCTGATGCCCAGGGTGCGCGCCAGATCATCCAGGCTGATACGCTTGTCTATAGCCTGTATGATCTTGATCTTCTCTCCTGATTTGTTGGCTACCGATTTTACGATGAAGTCGGTAGGGCGGTCTATGTCATTGTCGTCTACGTACTGCTTGATCAGCTCTAAGAATTTCTTGCCATAGCGCTCAGCCTTGCCGCGGCTCACGCCTATGATGCCGGCCATCTCATCCATGGTGATGGGATACTTGGTGGCCATTTCCTCCAGTGAGTTTTCCTGGAATATGACATAGGTAGGCAGGTTGCTGGCCTTGGCGGTCTTTTGGCGTAGCTCCTTGAGCATATTCAGGAGCTTAGGATCTACTACACTGCGTGCTGCGGCATTCTCCTCTACTATCACCTCATTGGCTTCTTCCTCGTAGTTATGATTGAGAGAGACTACGATCTTATATGGCTTCTTGACAAAGGCGCGGCTAGCATCATTGAGCTTCAGGATGCCGTACTGCTCTATGTCTTTGTCGATCAGATTGATGATCATCGCATTGCGCAGTACTGAGTTCCAGTGGTGTTCATCTTTATCCGCACCAGCGCCGAAGAGCGGCAGCTTGTCATATTTGAAATCCGTAATGTCTTTAGATTTCTTACCTATTAGGAATTTGATCAGGTATGGCAGGTCGTGGTTTTCTTTTACTGCCGCTATAGACTCTATAGCCAGCTTTGTGTCTTCGGTCACGTCTATCTTTTCCTTAGGATGGCGGCAGTTGTCGCACATATTGTTGCACTGGTCCGGCGTATAGTTTTCGCCGAAGTAATGCAGCAAAAACTTCCTGCGGCACTCTGCGGATTCTACGTAGGCCACCGTCTCGTTCACGAGCTGCAGGCCGCGCTCGCGCTCGGCTACGGTTTTGTCGCGCAGTAGTTTTTCTAGCTTAGATATATCCTTGTAGCTGAAATACACCACGCACACCCCATCCATCCCATCGCGTCCCCCACGTCCGGTCTCCTGGTAGTAGTTTTCTAGTGACTTAGGTATGTCATAGTGTATCACGTAGCGGATATCCGGCTTGTCTATGCCCATGCCAAAGGCGATGGTAGCCACGATCACGTCTACGTCTTCTTGGAGAAAGGCGTCTTGCGTCTGGGCGCGGATCTTATTATCTATCCCGGCGTGATAAGCGGCAGCCTTTATGCCGTTGGCTTTCAGCACCTGTGCTATGTCATCGGCAGTCTTGCGGTTGATCACATAGACTATCCCTGATTTGCCCGCCCGCTGTTTGATAAACTGAACCATGTTCTTGGTGGCCAGTTGTGGGGTCTTCTTGGGGCGTATCTCATAGTACAGGTTTGGTCTGTTGAAAGAGGATATGAATATGTCCGGCTTACGGAGGTTGAGTGTTTTTACTATGTCGTTTTGTACCTTAGGTGTAGCGGTGGCTGTGAGCGCTATGATGGGGAAGTCTCCCTGCAGCATATCCACTATCTCCTTGATACGCCGGTACTCCGGGCGGAAGTCATGTCCCCACTCAGAGATACAGTGCGCCTCATCTACCGCCACAAAACTGATGGGCACTTCTTTAAAGATATCTGTTGTTTCCTGTTTGGTCAGTGTCTCAGGCGCTACAAATAGCATTTTAGTCTTGCCCGCCTTGATGTCCTTTATCACCTTGGTACGCTCGGTGCGGCTCAGGGATGAGTTGAGGAAGTGAGCCACATCATCTTTGTCAGAATAGTTTCGCACCAGGTCTACCTGATTTTTCATCAGAGCGATGAGTGGTGATATGATGATGGCTACTCCATCCATGATCATAGCCGGCAGCTGATAGCAGAGGGATTTGCCCCCGCCTGTAGGCATGATGACGAATACATCATTGCCAGACATGAGGCTTTTGATGATGCGCTCCTGGTCTCCTTTAAACTTGTTGAAACCAAAATATTCCTGAAGGGACTCTTTTAAAGATAATTCTGCTACCGCCATAAACGGGTTTTTCGTTATTCAATATACGCACCGGTTCTATAAACGTTCGACCCCGGCTTTTCATTACACCTACGAAATATAATAGAAAAATTTCTAAGCATTTGCAAAAAAGCGCTACAACTTTGGGTTGTAAAAATCCGGGGCACCAGGCGCTGCCGGGGCGATAAGGGGCACAGGATTCTGTGATGTGTGCCGAATAGTTACCTTTGCCTTTCGAATTTTTAACAACAGTCACCAGACTTAACTAATGGAGCATGTGTATGTCGCCATCATGGCGGGTGGAATAGGTAGCAGGTTTTGGCCGCAAAGCCGTAGCTCCAAGCCAAAACAGTTTCTTGATATCCTTAATACCGGCAAAACATTGCTCCAGATCACCTATGACAGGTTTGAAAACATTTGCCCCGGCGAAAACCGCTTCATAGTCACACTGGATGAATATGAGCCCCTGGTAAAAGAACAAATACCGGGCATAAAGAACCATCAGATAGTAAAAGAGCCGGTACGACGAAATACTGCCCCCTGCGTAGCTTACATTTGCGATATGATATATGCCCGTGACCCTGAGGCCACGATCATAGTCGTACCGTCAGACCACCTGATCCTGTACGAGGACAAGTACATAGAGATCATATCCAAATGTCTGGACTATGTAGATACGCACGATGCACTGGTCACGCTCGGTATCAAGCCGACCCGCCCCTCTACAGGCTACGGCTATATACAGTATGATGAAGATGTAAGAGAAGGCGATTTCTTTAAGGTTAAAACATTTACTGAAAAGCCTGATCTGGAGATAGCCAAAGCCTTTGTAAAGAGTGGCGATTTCTTGTGGAACTCAGGAATGTTTGTCTGGAAGGCGCGGACCATACTAGACGCTATGCACAAGTACCTACCTGAAGTGATGGACTGCTTTGCCGGAGGCAAGGAGGTGTATGGCACCAATCAGGAGCGGGACTTTATAGCCAATGCATACGCTCAATGCACTAATATCTCTATCGACTACGGTGTGATGGAGAAAGCAGATAACGTATATACTATACCCTCAAAATTTGGCTGGAGCGATATCGGATCGTGGGATTCCCTTCATGAAGTGTATCAAAAGGATTACCTCGGCAATGCAGTAATGGGACGCAGCGTCAAGATCTATGATGCTGCCAATAATATGATCATGGTGCCGGATGGCAAGCTGGTAGTACTCCAAGGTCTGGAGGGATTTTGTATAGTGGATACACACGATGTACTTCTCATCTGCGAAAAATCTAAGGAGCAGCAACTGAAGGAGATCACTATAGATCTCAAAAAGGAAGATCTGGATAAATATCTATAAGGCCTCGTTTCTGGAGAATAGTGCGTTAAGGAGTACAAATAGAAATCCTGGTAGTAGTTGTATAAAAAGGCGCCCTGCCGCAGTCTCCAGGTGCCATGTCAGGTTTCGGGGCGTAAGGACAAAAATGAAATAGTACGTCACAAGAAGAAGCAAGAGCGCCGCCATTTGATAGGTGCGCCATGTTTTAAACCGGATCACGAAAACCACGGGTGCGATCACCAATAATGACAGGTAGCAATCTAGGCTTGTTTTCAGAAAAAAGTTCAATATGGTTTTGTGTCGCGCCACATTCAGCAGTTTGCTTGCGGCTTCCATTCCTTGCCCTTCTATTATGTCATTTGACGGTGCGAGGAATATCTTGAAGCAGCTCACCACAACTACAGGTAAGACCAGCCCTGCTATAAAGAAGGCATTGGCGGTGCCTTTGTGCCTGTGATGCCACAAAAAAAGTCCGGAAAAGATCACAGCAAAAGCAATCCCTTCATTTTTTGTCCAGCCCGTAAATCCGCAAAACCATCCTGTCAGAAAGACGACCAACCCATAAGGTCTCGTATCTGATAGTACAGATAGGACGAGCGTCACCAATATAAACAGGCCGGTCAATGTATCGGCTCCCTGATACGCTGCTATTTTAGCATAGAGCGGTGAAAGGGCTAAAAGGCACAATGCTGTGATCCCGGCCAGCCGGTGTACTCTGGTCAAGGCTCCATATAGAATAACACTACTCATCAGGAAGATGACATATGCTATCACACAAGGTACGATAGCCGTCTCTTTATCCATTGCCCTCCAGCACATCGCTATAATAGAGGACAGCATCAAAGGATAATCTGCATGTGTCCAGGAGATGGCAGGAGAAAAGAGGTTGCGCCAGTGATCTGCGTGAAATAGAAATGAAGCATGCATGGTCCAGATGGCGCGCGCGTCCCACCTACCCCATCTGCCCGAGTGAGGGATAAACTCTGTGGATAGGTAATATATGAGTCCCAGAGCCGCACTGTGGGCAAGGCTAAAAGAAGGAGCGCGTAGCGGAGGACGATCAAAGAGGTGATAAAGCCGAATCAAAAGGAATACGCTAAAAATGGCAGACGCCCAGCTACATGCCTGAAAGGATAGACCCAATATGACAGACATATCAAAGAGGAGAGAATGCAAGATCGCAGATGCTATGAAGCCGATGGGCAAACGGATAGCCTGGGGTATGACCGGTACTGTGGTCAGCCACCAGCCTATGGCACCCGATAGCAGCATGATGGAAAGGGAAGGTAGGAGTATACTCATTAATCCTTGGAAGTTTTGCTTAAGAGTAAAAGTTCATATCCTGCTCCTGATTCTCTAAAGAGGGTATCCGCGGCTTTAAGGCCAGAGGGCAAACTGTCCCGCGAAGCGAAAGAGTGGTATAGCAAAATAGTATCGTGGTCTTTGATTTGCCCCGAAAGTATATCGGGACACCACAGAAACTGAGTGTAGTAATAAGCTGCTTGAGATGATTCCTCATCAGGCAGGTTGGTCGCAAATGCAAGCGCGGACACTTTTGGATAATACTGACGGATGTCTCGTAAAATTCTAGCCTCGTCGTCCAGATTGTCAAATGTATGATGAACATCCTGAAAGTGGGCCAGCATGAGGCGGCATAAGGCAATGAAAATCGCCACAAAGCAGATGCTCAGTAGAATATTGATGCTCTCTTTTCTCATCTCATAACTGATATGTACTGCTGGCCAGGAATAATTGCGATTCTATGCTGTTGAAAATACTTCTTTTGGACATATACACCCCCTCACACGTAATTGTTTATTTTTGGCGCTACTATCTAGATGAAGATGATCCGGTGCAATAATGCTTTTCAAGTTTCCCAATCCGATTTTTAATTATGATTTTCCCCGGTTCTATCCGCTCTAAGCTACCTGCGGTAGGCACTACGATATTTACCGTCATGTCAGCCCTGGCGCGGGAGTATGACGCTATCAACCTGTCACAAGGTTTCCCTGATTTTAGTCCTGACCTCCTGTTGCAAAACGCGGTGGACAAGGCAATACGCAGCAACAACAATCAGTATGCTCCTATGGCCGGGCTGATACTGCTACGCGAGCGCATAGCAGCAAAAGTAGATGCCATATATAAAGCACCTGTAGATCTGGATAGCGAGATCACTATCACTGCGGGTGGCACTCAAGCGCTCTTCACCGCCATAGCGGCCCTGATCAGCGAAAATGACGAGGTCATACTCTTCTCACCGGCATACGATAGCTATGCTCCGGCAGTGGCCCTGGCTGGTGGCAAGGCAATATACTATACCATGGAGGCGCCGGACTTTGCTATCAACTGGCAGCAGGTGAAAAAGCTGCTCACCACACGTACGCGTATGATAGTGATCAATACTCCACATAATCCCTCTGCTACAGTGCTTAGCGAAAAGGATATGAAGGAGCTGGAGAAACTGACCAAAGGTACAGACATCATTATCCTGAGTGATGAGGTGTATGAGCATATCGTTTTTGACGGCAAGGCACATCAGAGCGTATTGCGCTATCCGGCGCTCGCTGAGCGGAGTATGGTGGTCGGCTCTTTTGGCAAAACATATCATGCCACCGGTTGGAAAGTGGGTTACTGCATAGCACCGAGAGAGCTGACGGCAGAGTTTAGGAAAGTACATCAATTCAATGTTTTCTCTGTCAATACGCCTATGCAGCATGCCTACGCAGAGATATTGCAGCATCAGGATCTTTATGAAAGCCTGTCTGCCTTCTATCAGGAGAAGAGAGACTTTTTCCGTAGTGCAATGATGGGTTCCAGGTTTGAACTGCTCAATACTCAGGGAACATATTTTCAGCTAGCCTCTTATAGTAGGATAACGGATGAAAAGGATACCGAAGTGGTCAAATGGCTCACTAAAGAATTTAAAGTAGCAGCCATACCGGTCTCTGTGTTTTATCACAAGACGCTGGACCCCAAAGTGATCCGTTTCTGCTTTGCCAAGGAAAATGAGACGCTGGAAAGAGCGGCGGAGCAACTCAGCAAGATCAGGTAGGGGTAAGCGAAAAGGGGATAGTGCGACCCATCCCCCTTTGTATTAACAAAACCCAAATCAATTTTTAGAATAGCCCCTCTACACTGAGGTAGCGCTCGCCTGTATCATAAGAGAAGGTGAGCACACGTGCGCCTTTTTCTGCTTCCTGTAGTTTCTTAGCCACAGCAGCCAAAGAAGCACCTGATGAGATACCTATGAAAAGGCCTTCTTCGCGCGCAGCCCGCTGGGCATATTCAAATGCTTCTTCCTTGGTCACCTGTATCGTGCCATCCAGCAATGCGGTGTTTAGATTCTTTGGTATGAAACCCGCGCCTATACCCTGTATAGGATGCGGGCCGGGTGCGCCACCGCTGATCACGGGAGAAGCCGTCGGCTCTACAGCGAATACTTTGAGGTTTGGAAACTTAGCCTTGAGGACCTCGGCTACGCCGGTGATATGTCCACCTGTGCCTACGCCTGTGATCAGATAGTCCAGCCCGTCAGGAAAGTCAGCCAGTATCTCCTGTGCGGTGGTGTTCTTATGTACCTCCACATTCGCGGGGTTCTCAAACTGCTGCGGTATCCATGAGTTGGGCGTGGCCGCTGCTATTTCATTGGCTCGCTCTATCGCTCCCTTCATTCCCTTTTCACGAGGGGTCAGCTCCAGCTGCGCACCGTATACGGCCAGCAGCCTGCGCCTCTCCAGGCTCATGCTCTCCGGCATCACGATGATCAGCTTATAGCCTTTGACTGCCGCTGCAATGGCCAGACCTACACCAGTATTACCAGAGGTGGGCTCTATGATGATCGTATCTGCTTTGAGCAGTCCCTTCTTCTCTGCGTCTTCTATCATAGCCAGACCGATGCGGTCCTTGATCGAGCCACCCGGATTGGCGCGCTCGAGCTTGGTGTAGACCTCATGGTCGTTGCCATAGAGCTTGTTGATACGCACATGCGGTGTGCCGCCGATGGTTTCGAGTATGTTTTGTGCCTTCATGTTTTATTTGGTTTGAATATTTACTAATAGGTCAGATCACAAATTCTATGACATTTTTCATCTCAGAGCGGTCACGGATTTTGACCTCGCTTTTCTGATAAACGACAGACAGAGGCGGTACACTCTCTGTGAGCCAGACATTGCCCCCTATCACAGAGTCATGGCCGATCACGGTTTTCCCGCCCAGAATGGTGCTCCCCGAGTAGATGATCACATTGTCCTGTATGGTAGGATGGCGCTGGCCTTGCACACCGCCCTTCTCTACAGTGAGCGCCCCGAGCGTGACGCCTTGGTATATCTTGACATTGTCGCCTATCACAGCGGTTTCGCCTATCACCACACCCGTACCGTGGTCTATGAAGAACGACTCGCCGATCTGAGCTCCCGGATGAATGTCAATGCCGGTTTTGCTGTGCGCATACTCTGTGAGGATACGCGGCAGTATTGCTACCCCCTCGCTATAGAGGATATGCGCCAGCCGCTGCACAGCTATGGCATAAAAGCCCGGATATGCTATTATGATCTCCTCCAGAGAGTTGGCTGCGGGATCAAAGGTGAGGATAGCCTCTGCATCTTTGATCAGGACATCAAAAACAACTGGTAGCTTGTCAAAAAATATCGAGGCGATAGCCGGGTCGGCATTACTTGCCTCTATGAGCGCTTCCAGCTTTGCCCGGAGCTGTGGCTGCCGCTGAGCCAGCAGGTCTACCGTGAGCTCGCCTCCCCACCGTACTGGGAATAGAAAGTTTACGATCTCATCTGCAAAGCTATGTGCATGGATCATCTGGGCATAGCCGTTGGGGAAGCGGCGTTGGAATGAACGTATTTTCTCTAAAAGCATAAAAGCCTGTTTTTGGTCAAATAAAAAGCCCTTCAGTGTGGACTGAAGGGCTTTGATATTGTTTAATAAATTGAATGCTATCAATAATGAACATATCCCTCCAGCTCCGCCAGTGCAGTACAACAACAGATCCACGCATGGATTTGGATAAGCATCATATAACGAATATAACAAGAGGCAAACAAAAAGTCAAGTCTCTGCCCAAATATGTTTCAGACATATTTTTTATTTACATAAATCATCAACTTACGGATTTGGTGCATAGATCATAGTAAAGTATTCCTCGCCAAAAAGCCGTAGGAAGCGCATCCTTACGTGGTCTTCTACCGTCTGTGTACACTCTACCAGTCGGCTCACTGAGTTGACATATATATTGATGACGGTGTTTTTGACTGTGGCAGAGCCATCGCATAGTAGCTCATAGGCGGTCTCAAAACACGCCATCGCCTCATCTACGTCGTGGTCTTGTATGGCCTCTCGTGTATAGTCTGCAAAGCAGGCTATGGCCCTGCACAGGCTGGAGTCATCTTTCAGCATAGAGAGGTCTATGGCCATTCTCGGGATCTCAGAGGTGATCACTTCGCGTACCTGGGAGTCATTTATCATAATCCTGATTTTTGAGATAGTAAAATCAAACATGGTGCCGTTTCCGGTACATAAACGCTAAAGGACTTCAAAACAGTGCCTTGTTTACCGCGCAAAATGAGTATTTGGTAGAAAAGGCCTGGCACCCGCATCAGTACTTGGTTTGAGTATGGTTTGATGCTAAAAAACTGATTACCAATAACATTTATTAAGCTAAAATTTTAACAAATGCAGGGTTTAACTATGCGTTTGGTACAAGTTTGGAAATCACCATGCCATAATCATCCAAACAATGAAAAAGCTTATTTCGATAGTATCCATCGCGGTGTCTGCTCTGACATCTGCATACGCTCAGAGCGACAATGTATATTATAGCAACAACAATGATGCGTATGCATACAGCAACTATAACAACAGCTACAACAATGATCCGTATGGTCAATCATATCAGGATTATGACCAGAGCTATCAGACATTCTACGACGAAATGGCACCTTACGGTCGCTGGATATATGATGCTCGCTATGGCCGTGTATGGCTCCCTGCTGTGGCCGCAGGCTTCTCGCCGTACCTGACCAATGGGCACTGGGTATACACTGACTATGGCTGGACCTGGGTGTCTGACTATAGCTGGGGTTGGGCGGCCTTCCACTATGGCCGCTGGTACCAGGATGACCGGTACGGCTGGATGTGGGTACCCGGCAGTGAGTGGGCTCCGGCATGGGTCATGTGGGGTAGCTATAGCAATAACTACTGCTGGGCACCTATCGGACCGGGATATGGTTTCAACTCGTATTCTTACTACAGGCCTGCTGCCCGCTATTGGAACTTTGTAGGATGTGATCATATCAATCAGCCATATGTGTCAAACTATGTGGTGAACCACAATGTCAATGTCACAAACGTGACAGTGAATAATATCACGGTGATCAACAACTATAATACCTATAACAATGGCCGCTACTCTGCAGGCCCTCGCGTGAACGATGTAGAACGTGCTACAGGTCACCGGATAGCATCAGTGAGCATATCTGCCTCTGCCAGGCCAGGAATATCCCGCGTAGATGGCAATCAGATACAAATGTACAGGCCTACCATTAGCAGGCAGGCTACACCAAGCAATATCCAACGCGAGCGTATAGACAGGAATAATATGCAACGTGCGGACAATAACACACTGCAGAGAGGCGCTATGAATCAAATACAGCGCAGTGATATGAGGACTAATATGCAGCCAGAGCGCGCTCAGATGAATTCGTCACAGAGGGTGGACATGCAAAGGCCCGCTCAAAGCAACATGGAGCAAAGAGGTGGCTTCGGCCAGATGCAGCGTAACGAAGTAAAGCCAGCTGCGCAACCTGAAAGGATACAAATGGATCAACCTCAAAGGAATGACGTACAAAGGCCTATACAAAGCAATTCTTCATTCTCTCAGCCGGCTCGCCAGAACTTTGAGCAACGTGCCGCTATGCAGATGTCCAGAGAGAGCGCAATGCCTCAGCGTTCATTCTCCCAGCCAGAGAGGCAATCTTTCTCTCAGCCCACACAGAGGCAGCAGGAGCGTAGCTTCACTCAGGTAGAGCGCCCCACACAGCAGATGTCGCGTCAGGCACCGGAGATGTCCAGGGCTTCTTTCAGCCAGGCCGGTAGTGGCAGGATGAGCAGAAGATAAGCATCCACTTATAGTTTTTATAAAGCAAAAGGCGACCCGTAAGTCGCCTTTTGTATTTTCTGTTGTTGCAGTTTTAGTGATGAGAGTGGTCACCGTGAGCGTGTATGTGTCCATGCTCGATCTCGGTCTTATGAGCTTCACGTACGTCCTTCAGCTCACCAGAGAAGTACAGGGTCTTGCCTGCAAACGGGTGATTGAGGTCTATGGTCACATCCTCATCGCCGATATCTGTGATACGGCCCTGGAATGGATTGCCATACTGGTCTTGCAGCGGTATCAGGTTGCCTACTTCTATCAGGTGTGAGGCATCCTCGCCCTCAAACTGGAAATCACCTTTATTCATCTTGATCACTGCCTCTGGATCAAACTCACCATAGCCCTCCTCAGGAGTGAGTACAAAGCTAAATTGATTGCCCGGGATCAGGCCCTCCAGATTTTGCTCAAATTTGTCCAGCACATTGCCATAGCCAAAGAGAAACTGGAAAGGCGAATCAGCAGTAGC
>JAFDYP010000491.1 GCA_018267355.1 Bacteroidota bacterium | reverse complement strand
CATAGAAAGAGAACAGGAGCTGCGCGGCAATCTGTAACTATTTTTAATTAAATAATCCAATGAATGCCCTTCAATTTTCCGAAGGGCATTTTTATTTCTGCTGTCGTTGCAACCGTGTTACCTCACTACGCACTACTCATTACTCAATACTCGCTCCGGATTTCCTATTATTGCACCCGTGAGCATACTGCGCCAACTGAAAGTAGACAAGACCTGGACGCTATTTCTGGATAGGGATGGCGTGATCAACCTGCACTATCCCAAAGACTATGTCAAGACCTGGGATGAGTTCTTCTTTCTGGAGGGAGCTATAGACGCGATCGTGCGGCTGTCTCAGGTATTTGGCAAGATCATCGTAGTGACCAATCAGCAGGGCGTGGCCAAAGGCAAAATGACAGAAGATACGCTGCGCAATATCCATCTCAATATGCTCAGTGAGATAGAGGCCGCAGGTGGCCGCATAGACTCTATCTATGCCGCCACGGTCATGGCAGACAATGATCCGGAGGGTATCCGCAAGCCACGCATCGGCATGGCGCTACAGGCGCAGCAGGATTTCCCGGAGATAGATTTTGCCAAGTCACTGATAGTAGGGGACTCGATCTCTGATATGCAGTTTGGTAGAAATGCCGGCATGTACACCGCTATGGTGACAGACAAAGAGCATAGCGATGCTGTAGAGAGCCTGCTGGTAGACTACAAGCTGACGCGGCTGAGTGAGCTAAGTTAGATTTCATACTTCATCCTAAAGCTCGTATTAAGACTTTTGTCATCCGGGTCCGTCCCGGCGCAGATGACCTGTGCATGCCAATAGGCACATCATGATTGGTAAAGACGCTGCACTCCAAAGGACTCGGTACACTTAGCATGGCAAAGGGACCGATTACTTATAGTTTTCTCTGTAGAAGTGGCGATAGTTATTGATCGCCTTGCTACCTACGAGGGTGGAGTAGTTTAGCGTAGAGATAGCGCCTATGAAGTACTGGTCATCACTCAGGGCAGGAAGCACTTCTTTCATCTTCGCACGCAGTGCAGCTACGTATGCCATGGCCGCATCCTTATCCTTAAATGATTTGATATTGATCAGCTTGCTATCCTTGTCTATGTCTACACCGCGTGTAGTAGTGGTGGTGTAGCCGTTCTCCGCATCAAACTTATCTATCGCACTGCTCACGGAGCTATTGTACGCTGTCGGATCGAGAAACCAGATCACGACGCCATGCGGTGCATTATCCATTTTGCCATACATGGCCACCGTCGTATCACTGTCAAATGCCGGTCTCTGTGCCAGCGGAGTAGCCTGTGCCTTAGGCGCGGCAGGTTTGACAGTATCCTTTGGAGTAGTCTTAGGTGCAGTGGCAGGTGTAGTCTTCGGAGCTTCCTTCACCACTGGTTTGGTCTCAGGCTTGGCAGCAGGTTTAGTCGCCGGCTTCTTCGCAGCAGCGTCTATAGAGTCTTTCAGGTGTGCAGCATGTGCAGCCAGCATAGAGTCCCTGCGTTCCTGCAGGGTCTTAGGATGACCGGTCGCATTTTTGCGCTCGAGTGAGTCTTTGGCGCGTGCTGCGAGCATAGAGTCCCTGCGCTCTTGCAGGGTCTTGGGCCTGCCGGCGGTATTTTTGTGCTCTATGGAGTCCTTGGCTCTGGCAGCCAGCATAGAGTCCCTGCGCTCCTGTAGCGTTTTAGGCCTATTGGCAGCAGGGGTTTCTGCAGGTGTAGCTGCAGGCTTGATACCCTTCTTTGCATTGATAGAGTCCTGCTTTGCTTTATCTATACCCGCTTTAGCTGCGGCGATAGAGTCTTGCGTAGCTTTCTTTGCAGCGAGTTTTGCATTGATAGAATCCTGCCGGGCCTTGATGGCAGCATTCTTGGCTGCATTGAGCGAATCCTGCAGCGCCTTGCGGGCGGCTATGCGGCGGTCTATAGAGTCCTGTGCAGCCTTCTTCAGCGCAGCGGTATGCGCTATCATACTATCCTGTTTCGCCTTGCGCGCAGCGACGAGTGCATTCAGCGAATCCTGTGCAGCAGTATTGCCGGTCTTGGCGCCGGTCTTGCTACCCGCAGCGCCGGATTTGGCAGCCTGCGCTGCAGCGATAGAGTCCTGGCGTGCTTTCTTGTCTGCTATGTTCTTTGCGATCGCTTCTTCACGTGCTTTTTGCTTGGCCGCGTTGGCGGCGGCTATGGAGTCCTGGCGTGCCTGGCGCACAGCTATATTGTGCGCTATGATAGAGTCCTGTGCGGCCTTCTTTGCGGCAGCCAAAGCAGCCAGTGAGTCCTGCTTGGCCTTGCGGTCAGCTATGTTTTTTGCGATGATAGAGTCCTGTATCGCTTTGCGTGCTTTGATAGCGCTGTCCATAGCCTCTGCTTTGGTCAGCGGTACGTATGGTTTGGCAGGTGTGGTGTCCTTTGCCGCAGTTACCGGTTTGGTATCAGGCTTGCCGGCAGTTTTGCCCGGCTTGGTCGCAGCATCTGCGGTCACGGCATCGGTCTTTGGCCGCTGAGACTGCACCTTGCTGAGGAAGTCTGCATTGCCGGTAGTATCTGTGAATACCGGCGCACTGGCCATTTCCGCTGCTTCATCCAGGGAGTCCTTTGGCAGCTTGCTGATATCCACTTGTGGCAGCTTGGAGCTGTTGAGTTTATTCAGCCAGGTCTGTGCTACATCCTTCTCAGGCGTGCCGGGATACTTTGTGATCACTTTATTCAGCGCCTGCACGTAGTCTCCCAGGCGGTTTTCCTTGGCCAGTACCTGTGCATTGAGCAGGTCAAACTTGGCCCTGATTTGATTCTCTTTGAACTGTGCATCTACCTCGGCTATCTTTTGCTCGGCAGAGGCATACATGCCGGTAGCATAGTCATTGTATGCCGCATCGTAGTAGTCACTCAGCGAGTTCTGCTTCTTCTGCTCCTGTGCCAGGTACTCAGGATTCTTGAGGTACTGGGCTATCTTGCTGTCTGGGTATTTCTCTAGTATCTTATTCTTATACAGTTCGGCCTTGTTGTTATTCTTTGTCTTGCCCTCCAGCAGGTATAGCTGGTACCAGCTCTCCAGCTCCAGCTTATTGCCCGGGAATCGCCTGTTTAGCTCATCAAAGGCATTGATCGCCTTGCGGTAGGCCTGCAGGTCGTCTTTATACACCGTACCTACCTGATAGTAGGCATCTACCAGTTTGTCGTTAGACTTCTGCAGTTTCTCCGGTGTGAGGGGCAGGCCGGCCAGCATTTTGTCATCTTCAGAACCCGGTGTGATGGTAGCTGCCAGTGAGTCAGATTTCGCCTTGGCAGAGTCTGTGGCGTCGGTGGTCTCGCTGGAGATGCTCTTATCCTTACGGCGCCAGTTATCTTCCAGCTTGCGGCGTCCCCACTTTCTCACAAACTCGCTATAGCCATTGCCTTTGGCAGTCACGTTGTAAAAGTAAAACTGATTGGCCGGGTCATCTGTAGGCG
Organism: Bacteroidota bacterium; assembly: GCA_018267355.1. Lineage (GTDB taxonomy): Bacteria > Bacteroidota > Bacteroidia > Chitinophagales > LD1 > UBA1941. Next base: position 3,260 of record JAFDYP010000491.1, on the reverse strand, counting down.
GCGGGGCCTGACCGGCACCCGGCTTGATAAAATCAGAGTTGACACCCTTGATGCCTTTGCCGGCTTCTTTGGCGTCAGCCTCCTTCTGTTTCTGATCCAGCAGCTTGTGTATGAACTTCAGGCGGTCCGCATCAGACATGCCGGCTATGCGCTGAAGGCTATCCTCAGTGGTGATGATGTCTATCTGCTTTACCAGCTTGGCCAGGGTCTTGTCACGGCTCTCTACCGCCGCGTAGGAGGTATCCTCCTTGGCCATATTCTGCATGGTCGTATCGTAGTAGTACTTTGAGGTCACGTAGGCCTCGTCCTCATAGTCCATCTGTGCCAGCTTGAGATAGGAGAGGGCCTTCTGGTCAGCATTCTTGGTAGAGAGGGCTACCGATTTCTGAAAGTCTTTGCGCGCCAGCGTGCGGTCGTTACCATTCAGGGCGATCATACCCAGCTCATACCAGATCTGGTCATAGTAGTCTTTGTACTTGCCATCGCGGCTCATCTGCGTCAGCAGCTTGCGGATATCATCAGAGTTGCCACCCTTGCTGCCCAGCTTGGCGCGGTTGATCTTGGCATAGAACTCCATGTCGTAGTTAGGCCTGTTCTTCAGCACGAGCCGGTAGTAGTCTGAGGCCTTCTTGTAGTCGCCACTGCGCTCATAGAGCTGCGCGAGGATGAAGAGCGGCCTTACCTTCTTCAGCTTCTTTTTCTCCAAGCCTACGTAGGTCTCCAGCGGCTTGATGGCGTCGTGGTAGTTCTTCTGACGGAGAAAGATCTCGGCCTCGGTAGCCTCCAGCTCCTTATCGAGGTTCTTGTAAAACTTATCATCCGACCGGGCAAACTGTATCACCGATGCCGCCTCTACAAACTTCTTCTGCGCAGCATAGCTCTTGGCCAGCCAGAGCAGCGCCTCGGCACGGGCAGGCTCGTGTATCATCAGGGTGTATGATGGACGCTCGTCCACTTTCACCAGTATCATGTTGCCCTTCTCGTCCAGCTTCTGTACAAATTTTGGCTTCTTGACAGGCTTTCTCTTCAGCGTAGGCTTGGCGTTCTTGCCTTCTTTCTTGCGCTCTTTCACGTAGTCTACACCGTTCTTGTACTCAGTGGTGGTATATTTGAAAAAGCTCTGCGCGCGCTCATAGTTGCCCTTGATATAGACAGCCTTGCCCATCATCAGAAAGTCATCATCAGCCCAGTTTGACACCTTGTGGATCTGCACGGAGTTGGTCAGGTGCTTCTCTATCTCATCCAGCTCACCTGATACGGCGCTGGCCTCCTTGGGGTCAGAGTAGGTGTAGAGTGGGAGGATCTCTTTGTAGTTGTCCTTGTGGGTCTTGTCCATGGTCACGTAGACCGCCTTCAGCCGCTCATTGGCGTTGAAGTAGGCATTGTAGTGCCCCGTGATATCGTGATACACCATCGATGGGAGCGGAGCATGGTTGGTCGTAGAGCACCCGGCCAGCAAAAGCAACCCCCAAAATGCTGCAAATATTACTACTTTCGTGAAGCGCAAAGTTTTAAGTCTTTTATAAGCCAAGCGGCGCATAGGGACATACCTATAGCCTGCAGGTTCAGTGAATAACTGTAAAAGAACGAATTTATTACATTTTGACCGAAAAAATGCCCCCAAACCCCCTAAAGGGGGCTTAAATACAGGCGCGGCCAGCTTTTCAAGTCCTTTCGGGGATACAGGTGGCTGCTTCTAAAGTCCCCTTCAGGGGATTTAGGGGTTGTATTATAAACATGGCCGACCGCATCAAAACACGCCGCGACAGTACCCTGAAGAACAAGTTCAGGTTCGTAGTGCTGAATGACGAGACCTTTGAGGAGAAGTTCTCCCTCACGCTCACCCGTATGAATGTCTGGGTATTCATCAGTACCATAGCCGTGGTGCTGGTCATGCTCACCGCCAGCGCCATCATCTACACCCCGCTCAAGTACTTCATCCCCGGCTTTGGCGACTACAACTACCGCTCTCAGATCGTGGCCCTCACCTTTCGCACCGACTCACTGGAGCAGCAGCTGGAGCAGCGCGCCCTCTATCTGGACGATATAGCCAAAGTCGTCAGCGGCAGCCCCGACACCTCCGGCCACGTACCTCCGGTCAAAAGGCTCAACTCTACCGACACCAGCCGCACCATCGGCGCTCCGAGTGAGGACGAGATGCAGCTCCGCAAGGACGTAGACGAGGAGGAGAGCTACGCGCTGAACTATAAGGACAAAAAGTCCGGTGCCGGCGCCCAGCTGGGGCAGTTCCACTTCTTTGCCCCGGTAGAGGGCTATGTCACAGAGGAGTATGACCCGCAGGCAGAGCACTACGGCATAGATGTAGCCGCCAAGGCCGACGCTCCCGTCAAGGCCACGCTGGACGGCACCATCATCAGCAGCGGCTGGTCTGCCGAGTACGGATATGTGGTAGCTATACAGCATAAAGACAACATTGTCAGCATCTACAAGCATAATTCTAAAATATTCAAGAATGTTGGTAACTTCGTCCATGCGGGCGATGTCATCGCGGCCGTCGGCTCTACCGGCGAGCTCAGCTCCGGCCCTCATCTCCACTTTGAGATATGGCACGGCGGCACCAGCCTGAACCCACGTGACTACGTGATCTTTAACTAAACAGAAACAGGCGCTTATGTCAGTATTCAGCAAGAAGGAAGGAACCACAGCCCTCAACCCCAAGGCCATGAACCAGCTCGGCCAGGGCACCGTGATAGAGGGCGAGATCAACTCAGACGCAGATATCCGTATAGACGGCCGCGTACGCGGCAATGTGATCAGCAAGGGCAAGATCGTGCTCGGCGCTACCGGCCAGATAGATGGCGACATACGCAGCGAAAACGCCTACGTAGAGGGCCGTATCAACGGCCGCGTGGAGGTGGCCGACCTGCTGATCCTGAGCAAGACCTCCTTCGTCAATGGCGATATTGTGATCAAGAAGCTGGTAGTAGAGGAGGGCGCTAAGTTTAACGGCAAGTGTACCATGGGCATACAGGTCTCCCGCCAGGACGAGAGTGGCTATACCAAGACCTCCACCACCAACGACGTCCGCCCGATGAGTAAGGCGATCTAAGGGGGTAGGACGACTGACCACGGACTACGGACAATCCATGACCTTTAGGGCAAGTTTTCCGACTGTATGGGCTTAGGCTCATATGGGTGATATGGCTATGTGTATGGGTGTCGGTGGGGCTGATCCGGGCCGGTGAGGGAGTCGTTTTTCGACTGGAGAGGGGTGGGGACGTATGGGGGAATATGTGTAT
>JAFDYP010000490.1 GCA_018267355.1 Bacteroidota bacterium | reverse complement strand
TAAAAAACAATGGTGTTTACTTATTTTTATATCATTATTTTATGTATTGTTTGCTTCTACATATGTTGTTGCTATAGTCGGAAAACTTAGTATCCAGGCCGGTGACTTGAGATTCTTTTCGCATGTAAAGTATTGCTCATGCCTCACAAAATGCCCGCCAATAGGCTGGTCCTTGCTATACCCTCCTATAGTCGGAAAACTTGCCTTACGGCTGCCCTGCCCCACCTGATGATCCATAGATCTGCCCTGTGGCATAGCTCGCCCCGGGATCTGCCAGCTGTACATAGATAGAGGCCAACTCTGCCGGCTGTCCCGGCCGCTTGAAGGGTGTCTGCTCGCCAAAGTGCTCCAGCTTCTCCTGTGTGGCGCCGCCGCTCACCTGTAGTGGTGTCCATATAGGGCCGGGAGCTACACCGTTCACACGGATACCTTTCGGAGCTAGTTGTTTGGCCAAAGACTTCACATAGTTCATGGTAGCGGCCTTGGTCTGGGCATAGTCATACAGGTCAGGCGAAGGATCATAGGCCTGCTCTGAGGCGGTGCCGATGATCACCGAGCCGGGCTTCAGATGTGGCAGTGCCGCCTTGATCGTCCAGAAGGGAGCGTAAATATTCGTCTTCATAGTCGCGTCGAAGTCCTCGGTCGTCACATCCAGTATAGAGGCACGGGTCTGCTGCCGACCAGCATTATTGACCAGTATGTCCAGGCCGCCCAGTTCTTTTACAGCCGTCTCCACCATCTTCTTGCAGAAGGCCTCATCACGCAGGTCCCCGGGTATGGCTACGGCTTTGCGGCCGGCTTCGCGGATCAGTGCTACCACCTCCTGTGCATCAGGCTCCTCTGCCGGCAGGTAGTTGATCGCTACATCTGCTCCTTCACGCGCATAGGCGATAGCCGCGGCACGGCCCATACCTGAGTCACCTCCCGTGATCAGTGCCCGGCGGCCGGTGAGGCGGCCCGCACCCACATAGCTCTTCTCGCCATGATCGGGGCGCGGGTCCATCTTGGAGGTTAGTCCCGGCCAGGGCTGCTTCTGGCTTTTGAAGGGTGGGCGAGGGTATTTCTTAGTCGGGTCTTCCAGTTCTTTGGCCATATTGGCGGGAGTGCCGGCGGCAGCGGCCGGGCCGGGGATAGCGGGCAGCACAGCGAGCGTAGCTATACCGAGGCCAAGATTCTTCAATACGGTACGACGGTCTATGGTATGTTTCTCACTCATGGTGTCTGGTTTTGGGTTACCGCCTCAAAAAGCATTCCCTCAGTCCCATACCCCAATTGGAGCAAGGAAGCGGTACAAATGCGACCGCCTGTATGAGTTTGGAAAGTCTGTCTTCCTTTGCTTCGGAGCTTGCCTATTTACCTGATAGCTCTATCCAGACCGGCGCATGATCGCTGGACTTCTCCCAGCCGCGTACGTGCTTGTCTACACCTGCCTTGCGCAGGCGAGGTACTACATGCGGGCTGAGCAGGAAGTGGTCTATGCGCAGGCCGGCATTGCGGCCATAGGCATTGCGAAAGTAGTCCCAGAAGGTATAGATCACCTCATCCGGATGCAGGTGGCGTATCGCATCGGTCCAGCCCAGAGCTACGAGCTTGCGCCAGGCCTCGCGCGACTCGGGTCGGAAGAGCGCGTCATCTACCCACCGTTCAGGTTTGTACACATCTATGTCAGTCGGCATTACGTTAAAGTCGCCCGTCATCACCACAGGCACATCTTGTTTGAGCAGGTCCTTGGCATGGGCCTGCAGCCTTTTAAACCATGATAACTTATAGTCAAACTTGGGCCCCGGAGCCGGGTTGCCATTAGGCAGATAGAGACAGGCTATGAGTATGCCGTCTACGATGGCCTCTATATAGCGGCTGTGCTCATCCTCCGTATCGCCGGGCAGCGCGCGGCGCACCTCCTGTATATGTTGGCTGCGGGAGAGAATGGCTACCCCGTTCCAGCTTTTCTGGCCATGCCATACGGCGTGGTAGCCCAGCTCAGAGATCGCATCTAGGGGAAACTTCTCCTGTGGCGCCTTTAGCTCCTGCAGGCAGGCCACATCAGGTTTGGTCTCATCCAGCCAGCGCTGTAGGATAGGCAGGTGGCCGTTCACGCCATTGATATTATAGGTAGCGATCCTCATACCGATAGTTTTGCTATAAAGGTATCAAACTATCGTACCAAAAAGAGAAGGCGCGATCAGAGTATATTGGGCACTATGACCCGGTCAAATGTGTCGCGGTCGCGAAAGCCATCCCCCTTGATATACTTGATAAACTGCTTCTGAGAGGGGCGAAAAACGCAGCCGGTAGAGTCGCAGTGATAAGGGGCGAGCTGTTTCAGCCGCGCGATGTCTGAGGAGTCAGTGATCTTGCCCAGTACGATGGTATTATTCTCCGGTTTTATAGAGAAGACCATCCACCTGTCTTTCACAAAACGGCTGATAAAGTAGTAGCCTTTATAGGTCTTCAGTACCGCTGTGTCGGAGATGGTAAAGACGGTGTCACGCTCCGTAGCCTTGAGTGTAAAGGAGTCCTGCTGTGTCACGCTGGAGATGATGATGGCATTGTCAGATATCTCCATCAGCTCCGGGCCTGCGCGGTGGGCATAGGAGCCCTGCAGTATATCCGGGAACGCCGGCATAGCTGCCGAGTCGCGCGGTTGAGGTTTATCAAATGTGTAGGTCTGGCAGCCCGTGAGCAGCGCCAGCAGCGCGAGGAGGGCGAGTGTTTGCTTCATGATATATGGTTTTAGATGAGGCGAAAATACTATGTAGCAGACGGCTAGCGACCTACCTGCGTCATGCGGCTACCTGTCTTTTATCATATGAATGGAGAGGTAGCCTGTCCACGCATTATTCTGTACATTTGGCGCTTATTTTACCAGATACTGACCACTGATGAAAGATACTGTCACACTATATATCACTGACCGCGAGGGCCTGGAGCACACCGTAGAGGCCCCTACAGACATGAACCTGAACCTGATGGAGATCTGCCGCATGGAGAATCTGGGCGTAGAGGGTACCTGTGGGGGCATGGCGCTCTGCGCCTCCTGCCAGGTATATGTGGAGAGCAGCCATGAGCTGCCCGAGCAGTCTGACGCAGAGCTGGATATGCTGGACCAGGCCTTTCACGTGCAGAAGAACAGCCGCCTGGGCTGCCAGATCAAGATCCACCCCGAGATAGATGGCCTGAAAGTACAGATAGCACCCAAGACGGATGTGTAAATCTGAGTGGATCGGGAAATCGCTTAATCAGTTGAACAGCAATGTATTTTAACCGATTCCCTGTCTTCCTGATTTCCAGACCACCCTGCATTCCGATAAACTTCTACACATTTTCAATAACATTTGGGATTTTAAATTTAAATCTCCATATTTGCACTCCATTTTTAAACGATAACAGAGCTAATCATGGCACGTTTTTGCGATCTGACAGGAAAAGGACCAATGTCCGGCCACAAGGTCTCCCACTCTAACAGGAAGACTAAGAGGAAGTTCCTGCCAAACATTAAGACCAAAAGGTTTTTCATACCTGAACTCGACGAGTGGGTGACCCTCAAGGTCTCTACTGAGGCGATCAGGACTATCAATAAGAAAGGCCTCTACCCATACCTCAAGGAACTGAGCCGTAAGGGTGAGATCCAGATGAACTAATTTTAAGAAGCAATCTCAATAAGCTGAATCATGGCTAAGAAAGGAAAAGAGAACAGGATACAGGTGATACTGGAGTGCACTGAGCATAAAGACAGTGGCCAGCCGGGTACATCCCGCTATATCACGTACAAGAACCGTAAGAATACTACGGAGAGGATCGAGTTGAAGAAATACAACCCGATACTGAAGAAGGTAACAGTACACAAAGAAATCAAATAAGATAAGCAATGGCAAAGATATCAAAGAACGCGAAGACAGACCGTACAGCTCAGGTGGGCTCAAAGGATTATGTACGTGTGATCAAGGCCGTAAAAGGCAAATCTGGTTCTTATGGCTTCCTCGAGAAGATCGTACATAAGGACAAGGTACAGGAGCACCTGAAAGAAAAGTAAATCCATGGCGTATAGCCTATAAACATATACCCCTTTCCTATCCGGGAAGGGGCTTTGTTTTTAAAAGGGGCCGCCCGCAATTTATGTATTTGTCTATCGTCTAATATCTCACGTCTAACGTCTCATATTACCATGGGTATTTTCGGTTTTTTCAGCAAGGAGAAGAAAGAGGACCTCGACAAGGGGCTACAGAAGACCAACGAAGGCTTCCTGGGCAAACTGACCCGCGCGATAGCGGGCAAATCTACCGTAGACGTAGAGGTGCTGGACAACCTGGAGGAGGCGCTGATCTCCTCAGACGTGGGTTTGGAGACGACCATAAAGATCATCAAGAATATAGAGGAGCGCGTGGCGCGGGATAAGTTTACCTCTACCGGTGAGCTGAACCGTATCATGAAGGAGGAGATCTCTGCCCTCTTTGTCAATGACCAGAATGATGCCTTTGCCAACTTCGACCTGCCATCGGGTAAGAAGCCATATGTGATCATGGTAGTAGGTGTGAATGGTGCCGGCAAGACAACAACAATTGGAAAGCTCGCCTATCAATTCAAGAAGGCAGGCAAGAAGGTCATGCTCGGCGCGGGAGATACTTTCCGCGCAGCGGCGGTAGACCAGCTAGATGTGTGGGCCAAGCGCTCTGACGTGGGTATCGTAAAGCTGGAGATGGGTTCTGACCCCGCAGCGGTTTCCTATCAGGCTGTAGAGAAAGGTGTGGCAGATGGCGCAGACGTGGTGATCATAGACACCGCCGGCCGCCTGCACAATCGTGTAGACCTGATGAACGAGCTCTCCAAGATCCGCCGCGTGATGCAGAAGGTGATACCTGATGCACCACATGAGGTACTATTGGTACTGGATGGCTCTACCGGCCAGAATGCAGTAGAGCAGGCGCGCCAGTTCACCGCAGCTACGCAAGTCACAGCCCTCGCTATCACTAAGCTGGACGGCACTGCTAAAGGCGGCGTGGTAATTGGCATTTCAGATCAGTTTAAGATACCCGTGCGCTACATCGGCGTAGGCGAGGCGATAGACAAGCTGCAGGTGTTTAATGCGAAGGAGTTTGTGGATTCCTTATTCAAGGGCGTGTAATGATGTTGGATTTCTGATTCGGCAGCTTAGTGCATTTGTCTAAATACTTAATACTAACTACTAAATACTCTCTTGAAGACCAAAAGCATACAGAAAGATAAAGTATCAGTCATCACCCTCGGCTGCTCTAAGAACCTCGTGGATAGCGAGGTGATGATGGCGCACCTGCAGGATGGCGGCTATGACGTGGTGCATGACAAATGGCGCAAGGGCCGCAACATCGTGGTGGTAAATACCTGTGGCTTCATAGATAAGGCCAAGGAGGAATCTATCAATACCATCATGGAGTATGCCGATGCCAAGAGCAAAGGCAAGATCGAAAAGCTGTATGTCACGGGCTGTCTCTCGCAGCGCTACAAGGATAACCTGGAGGACGAGATCCCCGAGGTGGATGCCTTCTTCGGCACCGCCGAGCTGCCTAAGCTGCTCAAGAAATTTAAGATCGACTATAAGCATGAGCTGGTAGGCGAGCGGATGCTCTCTACGCCGTCTCACTATGCTTACCTGAAAATATCAGAAGGCTGCAACCGCACTTGCTCCTTCTGCGCTATACCGCTCATGCGTGGCAAGCATGTATCGCGTACGATAGACGAGCTGGTAGCTGAGGCGAAGGGCCTAGCAGCTAAAGGTGTGAAGGAGCTTATGCTGATCGCGCAGGAGCTGACCTTCTACGGACTGGATATCTACAAGAAGCGCAGGCTACCGAAGCTGCTCCAGGAGCTGGCAAAGGTAGAGGGTATCGAGTGGATCCGCCTGCACTATGCCTATCCGGCACAGTTCCCCATGGAGATCATAGACGAGATGGCTACTAACCCTAAGGTCTGTCACTACCTCGATATGCCACTGCAGCACGCCAGCGATCCGATCCTGACCTCTATGCGCCGCAATATCACCAACGAGGAAACCATAGACCTGATCAAAGCCATCCGCGCCAAGGTGCCCGATATCGCCATCCGTACTACGATGTTAGTTGGTTACCCGGGGGAAACCGAGCAGGATATCGAGAACCTGAAGAGCTTTATCGAAGAGGTGCAGTTTGAGCGGCTGGGTGTCTTCACGTACTCTCATGAGGATAGCACGCGCGCACATATCCATGCAGATGATATAGATGAAGATACCAAGCAGATGCGTGCTGCCGAAGTAATGGAAGTACAAGAGGGAATCTCTCTTGCGCTGAATCAAAAGAAGGTTGGCAAGACGTTCAAGGTGCTGTTTGACCGCAAGGAGGGAGGTTACTTCATAGGCCGTACCGAGTACGATTCACCGGAGGTGGATAACGAGGTACTAGTCAGCGCCGAAAACACCTACATTGGCATCGGCGACTTTGCCAATGTAAAGATCACCTCCGCAGAGGAGTTTGATCTCTACGGAGAGGTGGTGGCCTGATAGCATAAAAAGCAGGGTTATTCGTCTTTCATCGGGCTTAGCGTCACTGACTAAAGTCTATTTCATGTCCATCGTCTCCACTATACCGCTTACTACTATTCCCGGCTTTAGCAGGCTGGTAGCAGATTATATCAGTGGCAATCCGACACTGCGTCATCTCTATAAATATGACCTTAATATCGATGCCTTCGCCCAGGTCATGGCAGACAAAGCCAAAGACCAGACAGACCGCCCACTGCTCGTCTCTGTGCTGAAGAAGCAATACCACAATATAGAAGCATCAGACAAGACGAAACTCAATATCGAGTCGCTGCTGTCTGCTGATACTTTCACCGTCACTGCCGCGCATCAGCCATGTGTGATGCTCGGGCCCGTCTTCAATATCTATAAGATCAGCTCCACGATCAATCTGGCCAACCAGCTCAAGACGAAGTATCCGGAGAAGAATTTTGTACCTGTCTTCTGGATGGGTAGCGAGGACCATGACTTTGAGGAGCTGGGCACGACCTATATCTATGGAAAGAAGATAGAATGGCCTGCAGCAGAAGGGGAGGGTGGTGCCTATGGCCGCCGGAAGCTAGATAGCTTTGTGAATGTGCTGAATGAGGCAGAGCTGATACTGGGAGAGACTGGCAAGCCACTTATGGACAAACTGCGCGCGGGCTTAGACGAGTTCACGAGCTTCGGTCAGTATACGCGCTATGTCATAAATGAACTCTTTGCCGACACAGGCCTTGTAGTGATAGACCAGGATGATGCAGAATTGAAACAGCGCTTTGCACCAATCATAAAGGATGAGTTGGAGCATTCCTCCGCAATCAAGGCACTCGACTCTACCCTACAATGGCTGGAGGCAAATTATGCTGTGCAGGCTACGCCCCGGGAGATCAATCTTTTCTTTTTAGGTGAAAACTCTCGTGAGCGAATCACAAGGAAGGACGGATCGTACCTGCCCCTCTCCTTTGGAGAGGGGCAAGGGGAGAGATGGGAATCTATCAGTCCCAATGTCATCCTGCGTCCCGTCTATCAGGAATTGATCCTCCCTAATCTCGCATTTATAGGTGGTGCCGGCGAACTTAGCTATTGGCTGGAGCTAAAGCCAGTCTTTGAGCATTATAAGGTCAACTATCCAATGCTGGTAATGCGCAACTCTATGACTGTGCTCAATACAAGCCAGCTGCGCAAACTTGAAAAGCTAGGACTGACTGTCGCAGATTT
>JAFDYP010000048.1 GCA_018267355.1 Bacteroidota bacterium | reverse complement strand
TACCTGCGTGCCTATACAGATGAACTTGAAGGCTGCATCTGATAGCTGTAGCTTATTTTTCAGCCAGACCATCTGCGTCTCCCCCAGAAAATGTGCGGCAGAGTCTCCCGGAGCATCGCGGAAATAGCGATCGTCCGTCATGAAGAATTCCGTGTCATAATACCTGAAGGAAAAGTAGTTGCCATTAAACTGCTTTTGCTCGGGATAGGTATTGGGCCAGAAGCTTTTGAATATCATAAGGGCAGAGTCTTTTAGCGCCCAGGTACCATCTGCATCATTGGGGCCATAGTCATGATCATCCCAGATGGCGTAGTGCGGTGTAGAGGATAGAAAGGTCTTCAACTGCCTGAAACTGCGGCGCACACGGATATTATGCATGAACATGGCATCCATGCTCTTGTAATCTTTGCTGGTCAGGTAGTAAATATTGTCTCCGAGCCAGAGCATGAAGTCGGCCGGGTGCTTTTTCATAGTAGTAAAGATATTGCTCTTCGCACCCGGGAATACAGGACGCATCCAGTCTGTACAGAGCAGCGCGCAGGAACCGGTATTGAAAGCAAAATCCCTGACAGGTACAGAGTCCTGTGTGCGAAAGGTGGTCTTGACGTTTGTTTTCCATCCTTCTATAGACACGAGCACATTATAGCTATGGCCGGGCTGCAGCCCGGTAAATTCAAATGTGAGGGATACTATGCCCTTCTCGGCCAGATAGCTGTAGTTGCTCGGGTAGATGACCCGCTTGGAGGAGGTATCGCCAAGCACAACAGCATTTTTCCCTTTGCCACTGTAGCCTATCCAGATACGCGCGGAGGTGGTAGTGACCGAGCCTACTACCGGTCCGGCATATAGTCTGGCCTTCTGCGCTGATACATGTATGGATAGGGACAAGAGGAGCAATAATGCGGCTAGATACTTCAAAGCTATATGATTGAGGAGCCTAATATAAATGAAAGCACCAAAAGTGGAAACTGATATTCAGCGACTAGCAGCTCTGCATCGGTATGGTAGCGGAGGTGGTATATATTTCGCTCAAAGTATCTTAAATTGTAGCACTGTTTTTCATCTGATATTGATCATACACTATGCATTGGAGTTTTAGGTTCAGGAGGCACATAGCCTTTCTGAGCAGGTTATTCTGGGAGGCCTACCGGGAGCGCATCCTGCTGAGCATCGTAGCCACTTTCCTCTTTGCTATGCTCATAGCCCTGCTGAATCACTTGTACTATGGTCATGGCTTTTGGGAAAAGTATCAGGCCGAGGCAGGTATAGACAAGTTCTTTTGCGAATATACTGACATGAAGCGCATCGTGCGCCAGCCGTTCAATACATTTACCAACTTTATCTATCTCATCATTGCCATTTTTGCATTCAGCAAGGGGCTGGAGGATATCAAAAAGAAGCGCGCCTACAACCTCATCACTGCCAATCGCTTTTATTCCTTCACGCTGGCGGCCATTGCGCTCTATACCTTTGCAGGCAGTACCCTGTTTCACTCCTCACTGATAGATTTCTTTTCTGACATGGATTTCTCTGCGGTATACAGTATCTCGCTCTTTCCTTTGATGTACTTTACACACCGGGTGGTGCTCACCGTGATGAAAAAACCGACCAATATCAGACGGTCTACGGAGCGTCTATTTTTCATAGGTATCTTCTCTGCCCTCTATATATTCCTGTCATTTCACCTGGATATGCATATCATACACCCTGCGGTAGCTATCATAGTAGGACTGCTGGTACTGGCAGGTGTCTATCTGGAGATGAGAGACCCCGGCCAGACCAATAAGGACTATCTCATCGCTACCTTTGTGAGCATTGTGATAGCCGGTATCCTGTTTGAGATGGATATCAAGCATCTCTTCTGCACAGAGTTGGGCAGGGTAACTCCGCACAGCCTGTGGCATATCTTCAATGGTATGTCTATCTTCTTCCTCTACCTCTACATTCGCAGCGAGCGGTATGATCCTGAATTTGACACACTGCGTCGCAACCTTCGCAGCCGCTAAAAGTCAAAATCCTGCCTGAAATTCTTGCCGGTAGGTATTACTGCCTTATTGCTCATCACCACTTCAGACAGGCTGTATGATTTTACTCTGGGCAAGGCGACGATATAAGATTTATGGATACGCCGAAACCGGTCAATAGGTAGCTGCTCTTCCATCCTTTTGAGAGAGTTGAGTGTAATGATCGTTTCTGTATCTGTGATGATCTTGATATACTCTCCCCAGCCCTCCATGTAGATGATCTCGTGCAGGAAGATCTTTATGTCTTTGTAGTCCGCCTTCACAGTGATATATGGCCCACCTATCACGGCGGCACTGGCCTGTATGAGCTGGTATTGCTTCACCGCGCGGTTTACTGCATTCTCAAATCGCTCAAATGAGATAGGCTTGACCACAAAGTCTATTACATTCAGCTCAAAGGCCTGGACAGCATATTGGGGATTGGCAGTCGTAAATATGACCAGTGGTTTAGTCTTGAGGTTATTGACCAGATCTATCCCATTGATCTGTGGCATCTGAATATCTGTGATGAGGAGGTCCACAGGGTGCGTATCCATATACTCAAATGCCTCTTTGGGTTTGCCAAATACTTTGAGCAGGTGGATATCCGGCAGCCGCTTTACATAGACATCCATGAGCTGCTGTGCCAGAAATTCATCATCTATGACGATAGTTTTGAGCCTCATTGCTGTGGTATAGTGAGATGAACAGAAAAAAAATTGCCAAGGTCAGATACCCTCATGGCATAGCTACTGCCATAGGATAGGTCAAGCCTGCGGCGCACATTGCGCAGGCCTATACCCCCTACCTCACTGGCAGGTGCCTTGATAGCACCTGTTGTATTGCTGATGGCGATAAGCAGGCTGGTATCTGCCACCCTTATCTCCACACGTATATAGCCATCCGGATTGTGATCTATGTCTGAGTACTTAAAGGCATTCTCCATGAGTGGGATCAGCAGCATCGGCTCTATCTGTATATCGTCGCGCAGGCCGGCCTCAGAGAGCTCTACATTGGCCGGATACTCATATTTCAGCTGATGGAGCGCTATGAAGGAACGCATGGCCTCCATCTCTTTGCGGAGCGGTACACGCGGGCCATCGCACTCATAGAGCAGGTAGCGCAGCAGGTCTGACAACCGCATCAGGGCATCGGCAGCCTTATCCGATTTTTGCAGTATGAGTGTGTATAGGTTGTTCAGAGTATTGAAGAGAAAGTGCGGCTGCATCTGAGACTTTAGCAGCAGGAGCTCTGTACTGACCTGCTCGCGTTCCTTCTCTGCGTACTTCCGCTCATAATCCAGCCGGGACAGGGAGAGGCGTAGCATTACACTAAACGATGCAACTGTCACATTGGTGAAAATGATGACAAAGAATTTCTTGCCGCGCGTATCTACCAGATGATGAGGGAAGCGGGCATCCAGGTGGAACCGCACGGCCAGCAGAACCATCTGCATGACCAACATATAGACTACAAACTCCAGATAGCGCTGCCGCTCAAAATAATAGGGTGTGAGCAGAAGGAAACAGAGATAGAAATTGACCGCGTAGCAGATACCCATTACCAGGCTGCGCTCTACTGCTCCTGCCCAGGTCAGCTCTGACTGGGTGATCAGTATCATGGAGAACAGCAGGAAAAACCAGAAGCCCACTTGCTGTACTATGGAGAAGCCTTTCATCAGGATTAAAAATACCTGATTTACAACTATGCGTCGCAGACTCCCATCAAACCGTCCTTTTTATCTATGAATCCTTCGTATTCTATGAATTCGAGGAATAAAACATAGGGATGGCAGATTCGCAAATAACTCAGACAGTTAATGCCGAACTTCGGATCGTGACAAAATCATGACAAAAGTCACTTCATCTTAAACCTTTTGCTTATTTTCAAATCATACCAAAAAAATCTCATGAAAAAAATTCTCCACGCACTGATCGCTGCCTGTATGCTGGCCCCGATGGCCACCAGCGCATCCGGTACTGACTCCGTGCCTACGTGGTCTTCGTCCATTGCTTGCATAGTGTACTCGCACTGCACTT
>JAFDYP010000489.1 GCA_018267355.1 Bacteroidota bacterium | reverse complement strand
CGGATGATTAAGTTTGCACCTCTGTAAACTCAAATTGTATTTCACTCAATCCTTTGTGTCCTTTGTGATAAAAATTGCATTAAAGAATAGAAAATGGCAGATTTAAAAATACCCGCAGTAGCGGAATCGATCACCGAGGTTACACTTTCTAAATTTCTGGTAAAGGACGGCGACTATGTAGAGCTGGACCAGCCTATCTGCGAGGTAGAGACAGACAAAGCCTCTCAGGAGCTCCCCTCTCCCGCTGCCGGCAAGGTAAAACTCGTAGCCAGCGAGGGCGATGACCTGAAAGTAGGTGCGCTCGTAGCCACCATAGACGAGAGCGCAGCAGCTCCCGCCAAAGAAGCGAAAACAGAAGCGCCAAAGGCGGAAGAAAAGAAAGCCGATGCTCCCAAAGCAGAGCAGAAAAAAGCAGAGGCGCCCAAAGCCGAAACCAAAGCTCCTGTAGCAGATAAAAAGACCAGCTATGCCACAGGCTCTGCCCCGCCGGCAGCACAGAAGATACTGGACGAGGGCGGCGTAGCCAATAATGATGTAAAAGGCACAGGCGTATCAGGCCGTATCACTAAGGCTGATGCACTGGAGGCGATCAAGAATAAAGCCTCTATCGGCGGTGCAAAGAAAGAAGCATTCAGCCGCGGCGAGCGCGTAGAAAAGATGAGCCGCCTGCGCAAAACCGTAGCAGAGCGCCTCGTATACTCTAAGAACAGTACGGCCATGCTCACCACCTTCAACGAGGTGGACATGACCAATATCAATAAGATCCGCGCTAAGTACGGTGATGCCTTCAAGAAGAAGTATGATGTCAATCTCGGCATGATGAGCTTCTTCACTAAGGCTGTTTGCCTCGCACTGGAGAAATACCCAGCGGTGAACGCCTACATCGACGAAGGCAACATCGTTTACCACGACTACTGTGATATCTCTATCGCCGTGTCTACACCTAAGGGCCTGGTAGTGCCAGTGATCCGCAATGCAGAATCACTCAGCCTCGCTGAGATAGAGAAGGCCGTAAAATCACTCGCTATCAAGGGTCGCGATGGTCAGCTCACTATGGATGATATGACCGGCGGTACTTTCACCATCTCTAATGGTGGTGTCTTCGGCTCTCTCATGAGCACCCCGATCATCAATCCGCCGCAGTCTGCTATCCTCGGTATGCACAAAGTACAGGACCGCCCGATGGTCATAGACGGCAAGATCGAGATCCGCCCTATGATGTACCTGGCCGTATCATACGATCACCGCATCATAGATGGCAAGGAGTCCGTAGGCTTCCTCGTAGCCATCAAGGACTTTCTGGAGAATCCAGATAAAATGCTCCTCGGCGCAGACCCTATAGACCTGCTGCTGGAGATTATATAATTTTTGATGAAAGCCCGGTTTTGCCGGGCTTTTGTTTTCTATCAGATCATAGATAAAGGCTATCACAACATTTGCACATTATCCTTACTTTCACACCCGCAATAAATCATATACTATGTCTAATTATAATGTCACCGTGATAGGTGGCGGCCCCGGAGGTTATGTAGCAGCTATACGCCTGGCTCAGCTCGGCATGAAGGTCGCTATCATTGAGAAATACGATGTACTCGGAGGCACCTGCCTCAATGTGGGCTGTATCCCATCCAAGGCGCTCCTCGATGTATCTGAGCACTACCACAATGCAGAGAAGCGTTTCACTGACTTCGGCATCGGCGTCAAGGGCCTCTCTGTAGACTTTGGCCGTATGATCGCACGCAAGGGTGAAGTGGTCAAAGCCAACGTAGACGGTATCGCTTTCCTCATGAAGAAGAACAAGATCGATGTCTACAATGGCCTCGGTTCATTCGTGACCAAGAACAAGATCGCCATCACAAATAAAGCCGGCGAAAAGCAGGAAATAGAAACAGAGAAAGTGATCATCGCTACTGGCTCTAAGCCTACAGCGCTGCCTTTCCTCCCTATCGATAAGAAGCGTATCATCACCTCTACAGAGGCGCTGTCTCTGACTGAGATCCCTAAGAACCTCATCATCATCGGCGCGGGTATCATCGGCCTGGAGCTGGGCTCAGTATACCATAGACTCGGCTCCAAGGTGACCGTAGTGGAGTTTCTGGATAAGGTAGCCCCATCTATGGATGAAGACCTCAGCCGTGAGCTGCTCCGCGTCCTCAAGAAGGACGGCATTGAGTTCATGCTTTCCACTAAGGTGAAAGGCGCAACCGTAAAGGGCAAAGAAGTAACAGTCACCGCTGACAATAAGGCCGGCGAAGCCATCGAGATCAAGGGAGACTACTGCCTCGTAGCTGTAGGACGCAGCCCATATACTCAAGGTCTCGGCCTGGAGAATATCGGCATCACCCTCGATGAGCGTAAGCGTATACCAGTGAATGACCATCTGGAAACATCTGTACCGGGCATCTATGCTATAGGAGATGTAGTGCGTGGTGCCATGCTGGCACACAAGGCTGAGGAGGAAGGTGTACTCGCAGCAGAGATCATAGCCGGTCAGAAGCCGCACATCAATTACAATCTCATCCCCGGCGTCTGCTATACATGGCCGGAGGCAGCGAGCGTAGGTGCCACAGAGCAGGACCTCAAATCTCAGGGCAAGGCTTACAAGACGGGCAAGGTGAGTTTCAAGGCATCAGGCCGCGCGCGTGCATCCGGAGATACAGATGGCTTTGTAAAGATACTGGCCGATAAAGAAACCGATGAGATACTCGGCGTACACATGATAGGCCCTCGTGCGGCAGATATGATCATAGAGGGAGTGGTAGCGATGGAGTTCCGCGCGTCAGCAGAGGATATCAGCCGCATGAGCCACCCGCACCCTACCTATACAGAGGCGTTTAAGGAGGCCTGCCTCTCGGCTACAGACAATAGGTCCCTAACGATGTAGTTTCCGCATACCTTATATCGAAGCCCCGCAGGTGATCCTCCGGGGCTTTCCTTTGGGCTTACCCAAATAAAAAAAAGGGTAGCACCGCAGTACTACCCTTTTCCACTATAGAGAGTTATTCAGATCACATCTTTACGAAGCGCTTCTGGATAGAAGTCTTGCCGTCAGATACTTTTACCAGGTATACTCCGTTGGCTATATTATCGGTGTTAAAAGTTACATTCTTCTGGCCTGCCTGAGTCTCGCCGGAGAAGATCGTCATCACCTCACGTCCTTCCATATCGTACAGCCTGGCTGTCGTATTATCGGAAGCATTAGTGATATTGAGTGCCAGTGTAGCTGTACCTCCATTGGCAGGGTTAGGTATGATATTCATGGAGCCGATAGTATTTGCCCTCACGCTGGTCACACCCGCGGTAGACTCGCCTATATTGATATTATCGATATAGAACTGGTTAGCTCCCTTTGCGCTGGTCACAGACCACTTGAAGTTTACAGCCTGATTGCCTACAAAGGCACTAGGGATACTCAGACGGATATGCTGCCAGTACTCATCTGTACGGCCAGGCACATAGGCGTGATTAGCTATCGTACCCGCGTTGTACAGGTTGTATCCTCCCAGATTGTAGTAGATCTTCGTCCATGTGCTACCGCAGTCCTTTGAGGCATATACCGTAAAAGTAGCCAGAGAGTCGGTCATATGCGCTACATCATTAGTAGCCCATGAGTAGTCAAAATCAATGAACTGCTGACTGATATCTACGCCACTAAGGTCCAGCAGTGGAGAAACCAGGTCATCACGGTCTCCATCATAGGTGGCATTGTACATATTCATCATGTACGACCCGTTGCTATAGTGTCCGGCACCTGTAGCCTGCTGGAAATAGGTGTTGTTATTGTCATAGTTTTGAGATTGCCATTTAGCCTGTACTTCTGCCGCATCCTCGAAACCTTCAAAGTAAGGAGTAGGCTCTGGTGTACCATCAGACACATATATCATGGTCTTGGTCTTACTATTGCTACCATTAGCATTAGATGCAGTGAGCGTGATCTCTTGCCAGCCCGGTGTATTAAAAGAAACCTTCACTGTAGCATCAGAAGGTCCTGTGCCATTCTCAAAGTTTGCATCTGCAGGGATGGTCCAGTTCAGGCCTGTGATCTCAGCATTCCATGAAGCGTCGGTCAGGGTCACTGCAGTGCCGATACAGGTCAGCCTGTTGTTTACCGCAAAATCAGCTACAGGCACAGCCAGAGAGTTTGGATTAGGATATACGAGAGAGTCTACAGTACCGGTAGCTATCAGGTTTTGTGCAGACCAGATCGTAGAGCGCCCGGCCACTGAGGAGTGCAGCGCCGCATGCATGCGGTCTACCTGACCTTGAGTGAACATAAAGTGGCACTCGGCATAGTTCATGATATTCTGTTCATTCTCTATGATAGGCTGGTTACACCTTGAGAGATAGTGGATACAGGTATTCTGATTACCTTTTGTGATAGGAGTATCGTCCACATCGTCATCGCCACAGTCCACCTCCGGCGCATTCGTATTGCCCCAGGTATGCTCCAGGTTCATCCAGTGGCCGCACTCATGCGCCAGCGTAGGGCGGCTGAATGCAGTATTGGTACCTACTACAAAGTATTTTGCCAGGATGCCGTCTATGACATCGTTATTGGTATAGGTAGCTACAGATGAGGGATACATGGAGTATGCCAGAGTACCGTAGAAGGTCACATCCCTGTCTATGCCCTTGGTGAGCCATACGTTCAGGTATTTGTCACGAGGCCAAGGGTCCAGCTTCGTATTGTTATTGCCCAGGTAGGTAGACTGCGTGTAGATACGCTCTATACCATTTGTAGGATTCCCGTTCGGGTCTATCTGTGCCAGGCGGAATTCAATATCAGGATTGCCTATCAGCGGCACAAAAGTAGAGTCGGTAGTAGAGAGTTCAGCATTGCGGGCCTGCATATATTCATTCCAATGCTCCATCTCTGTATAGACGGTAGCATCAGAGATATTCTCTACCCCTGCATCGTGTTGTATATGAAACACCACCGGGATGATCTTTGTAGAGTCGCCCACTACACGCTGACCTGCGGCCCTGCGCTGCTGCTGCTGACGTACGTAGTCCTTTGTAAATGCGTCCAGCTGATCCTTCACGGTCATGAGTTCTGGATGTTTCGCATATTGTTTCTGCGTTTCCTCGCCAGCAGTACAGCTGAATCCCTGCGTCTGGGCCGAAACCATAGAAACGCCCGCCATAAATACGACGAGAGAAGTAAAGATATTTTTCACCTTTTTCCGGTTTTTAAAATGGATAATAAAACAATAACAAATCTAATCATATAAATAGGCTATACAAATGCTCTGACGTTAAAATGACAAATCCCTGACAGATGTGAATTAAATGCGCCTACCTGTTGAAATTTAACGTTTTTGCACATGCTTTAGAGGTATTTTTGAGTAAAACCTCCGGGATGAAATATCTGATATTGATTTTTGCACTGATCGCAATACTAAGCGGGCATGCTGCCGGCACTACCGATACGGTGAGCATCACGCCTACTCCGCGCCAGATCAGCATCCTGACCTACAATATCAAAATGCTGCCCCGCGCAGCCATCAGCATAGGACACCATCCTGTCCTGAGAGCCAAACTCATACCCGCCAAGATGATCGAAGAAAACCCCGACGTGATCGTTTTCCAGGAGGGATTTGATGGTCTCGCTATCCGGATCCTGCGCCGGAAACTCAAGGAAAAATATCCTTATACAGCAGGGTTCAAAAACCACATCGTATTTACTTTCAAAAAAGCTGGCGGCGTTTTGATGTTCAGCAAATATCCTATAAGAGAACTGGAAAGTATCAAGTACACCCAATGCAAAGGAATAGACTGCGCCGCCCGCAAGGGCTGCCTGCTGGCAGAGGTGCAGCATCCCATCCAGAAGTTTCAGATACTCGGCACGCACATGCAGGCCGGCGGCAGCAATGAGCTGAAGATAAGCCAATACAAAGAGGCCGGAGCGCTGCTCAAGAAACATGCAGTGGCGGGCATTCCACAGTTCGCTGCCGGTGATTTCAATACCCGGAAAAACAGTACGGACCTCTACCCCAGCCTGGTGCAATGTATGGAGGTGGAGGATGGAGATATCACCGGTGAGCTGCAGGCCACCTCTGACCACCTGCTGAATGATATGGACACCTACCGCCCGGACAAGCGCAATCTGATAGACTATGTCTTCTACCGCTCCAATGGATTCAAGGCTGGCCGCGTAGAGCGCTGCGTCAGGCGCTTCATGCAGCCCTGGAGCAAGACACATAAGGACCTCTCCGACCATTTTGCTGTACTGATGAAAATGGAACTCTGATCATGATGCGGTGGCTGCTCACTTTTGCGCTTGTATCTTGTATCGCCCTGCATATGGAGGCGCAGGCAGGCTACAAAAACGGCACCATCAGCATAGACTTCCACAAAAAGAAAAACCAGACACAGCAGGATACCTCTGCCGCCACCACCCTGCCATCAGAAGAGGAAGATGAGAACGGCAACATGATAGCGCCCGTCAAATCTCAAAAGGCACCAAAGTCACACACACAGGCGAAAGCCGGCATCTATGACATTCACGAGCTGGCCATATTCCGG
>JAFDYP010000488.1 GCA_018267355.1 Bacteroidota bacterium | reverse complement strand
TTGGATACAACTCCCGGGTGGTGACTACTATCTGGCTGTGACAGATGCCAATAACTGCTCGGCTTCTTTCCATGCTACGATACATGAGGCGGATTCGCTGAAGCTCACTCTCGCAGAGACAGATGTGACTTGCAATGGACAGAACAATGGTACACTGCACGCTTCTCCGGCAGGAGGTACTACACCATACCACTTCCTTTGGAATAATTTTGTGACTGACTCTGTACAGTCCGGTGTACCGGCAGGTAGCTACGGTGTGGTGGTCACAGATTCTAATGGCTGCCAGCAGACCAAAACCATCACTGTGAGTCAGCCTACTGCACTCACAGGCAGGATCACCGCGGCCAACCCTGTATGTAGCGGCCAGGCCTCAGGCACTGCGACCATAGCGGTCAGTGGGGGCACCGGTGCCTACAGCTACACATGGAGCACTACGCCGGTGCAGAATACCGCTACAGCTACAGGCCTCCAGGCAGGAGCCTACTACGTGACAGTGAGTGATGGCAATGGCTGCTCACTCACAGACAGCACCACCCTTACAGCGCCTCAGGCACTGGCTGTCAATACGGCTATCAGCAATCCTACCTGTGCAGATGGTAGCAATGGTTTCGTATCTCTGGACGTACGCCAGGGCACAGCGCCATATACCTACAGCTGGAATACCTCACCGGCACAAACCGGCAACGTAGCCTCAGGACTCACCTCAGGTACGTATATAGCTACTATCACTGACGCAGGTGGCTGTCAGCTGCTTGATACTGCTGTGGTCGTGGCACCGGCTCCTATCACTATCACGCTGACCGGCCTGGGTAGCACTAGCTGTCTCAACTCGGCTGATGGCTATGTAGTAGTGAGTGTCACAGGTGGCCTGGCGCCATATATCTATCAGATAGGCAACGTCACTCAGACCTCAGATACATTCAGAAATCTTACTCCGGGTTCTTACAACCTGTCTGTAAGGGATGCTAACACATGCGAAGGAACTACTAACTGGACCATCGCTTCATCCAGCAATTTCACTGTAGACCTGACGGTAGATCACGATGTGATACTGGCCGGTGAGACCATACAGCTGGCTGCTACGCCTACATCTGACACTACGGTCACAGGCTATACCTGGTTTACGCAGGACTCATCGCTGAACTTCAGCGCCTGCGGCAATCCGGCCAACTGCCCGAATCCTACAGCCATACCACAGGCATCGTACACATACGTGGTGCAGGCTGCCAATGCCCGTGGCTGTCTCGCTACAGATACGGTCCATGTCACTGTGAGCAATCAGCCTTCGGCATTCATGCCATCTGCCTTTACACCTAACGGCGACGGCAATAATGACCGGTTCCAGATGGATATCCTCGGCGCCAAAGACCTGCATGTACAGGTATGGGATCGCTGGGGCGAAAAGGTATACGACAACCCTACCCAGAAGAATGGCGTAGACCAGTCTTCTACAGAGGGATGGGATGGCTCATTCCGTGGCAAGAAGGTAGAGTTTGGCACCTATATCTATCAGATAGATGTCAACTATCTGAATGGTCAGACCAAAACGATGTCAGGCACTATTACGGTGATGCCATAGGCCGCCCGGATATATAAATTATAAAGCCCTCATGATCTCATGAGGGCTGTTTTTATTTGGTGAGGGCAGCGATTGCTATTTGCCCTTCTCTACCTTCTCTACTATCCCAGCTATGAAGGGCGAGGTTTTTATCATCCATATCATCAGGTCATTGATCAGGCTGATGGGTGGCGGAAATTTCCGTTTGAAGTCTACGAATAGTACCACCCTGATGGCGTCGCTATTATTCCACGCCTCGTGCGTCACTGTATCGTCAAAGATCAGGCTACGGCCCTCCTGCCAGTGGTATACCTCATGGCCTATGCGGATGCCACAGCTCTCTGCCGGTGTAGGTACACGTAGCGCCAGGTGGTAGCGCAATACGCCTTTGTACGGTCCCCGATGCGGTGCTATACCGGTATGTGGCTCTATGATCGAGAAAAACGCCGTGACCATGCCGGGTATTTTCTGTAGCATCCTGTCTGTCTCAGGGCATTGAGCAATATTGCCGGCAAAGCGCGCACCATAAGCGTATAGCATATGTGTTTTCCATCTGCGCTCTCCTGTCACCAGGCGTCGCTGCTCTGCAGACAGGTCATCAAAATTTGGGATGGCCTCATAGTCTGTCAATATTCTATCCAGTTCGGATCTGATCGCATCATATCCACGCTCCATATCTCTGGTCCACAGATAGAGGCCGGGGTCCATTATTGCACCTTTCTCCCTGGCAAAGACACTTATCATTTTCTCTATGCCAAAGATCACCTGCTGGCCGGTAGCAGAGATGATCTTATATAGAGTGGATTGGTGCTGCATGAGAGATTGTGCTGTCCTCATTTCAAATTTATTAATACTTTTATTCGGAAAGCATTAATCGATCATGGCCACTATATCCAGCTACCTGCGTACATCTTTTTTCATAGCTATAGCCGGAGCCTCGCTGCTCACCGGGCTCTCCTCATGTACGAAGCATTATGCTGCTGCCACCACCGCTGCACCTGCGGAGAAAAGACCGGAACCTGCAGCTGCGGTAGCGCCCGCTCATACCGATACCATAGCAGGTCCTACGCTGCGCGATAGCCTCATAGGCACCTGGCGCCTGCGCACTGTAGAGCTGGATGATGCAGTGAGCACGCTCAGCTCATATGGCTCTCAGGCAGAGCGCGATCAGATGGTGCAGAAGCAAAAGCAATTTCAGGATGCGCTGAAGGGCCTCACAGCTACCTTTAGTGCGGACAGTACCTATACCTCTGGCTATGGCGGACAGAAGGATAGCGGTACCTGGCGGGTCACCCGCAGGCGTGGCCTCGATACTATCAGCAAAACTGATGGCAACCCGTCATCCTATCAGGTGCGCACAGTCACCGCATCTACCCTCGTAGTGCTGCTCGACGCTAGTGATGTGAAACTCGTGCTCACACTGGACAGGCAGTAGCACAGGCGGCATCTTGGCTCAGAT
>JAFDYP010000487.1 GCA_018267355.1 Bacteroidota bacterium | reverse complement strand
TGGCAGGCACCTATGCGGTGCAGATGATCAGCGCCATACTGCGGGAGATGTAATCTTGATAAAAGATGTATCCCTTATGCAGTACTCCCTCCGTGGTAAAAACCGATGCATAGTCGTCATGTGCCTCAAAAATGACTAAAAGCCCTTTCCATTTGCTTCATTTCATTCGTATTGATGCCATACTGCCGTGCTATGCTCTGCCACTCACGGGCGGCAGCGGTGACCTGCGCTATGATCTCCTCTGCCTCTCGCTCATCTAGCCGGAATAGAGGTGCCACAGACCTGGCCAGGCCGAGGTCCAGTGCGTTGTCATCTTCTGATATATTGAGGGTGAGGCCGTGAGCTGTGTCTATGGGGTTGAGGTCATAGGCTGGAGAGAGGTGCCAGCCAGCGGGCGTGAGCAGGAAGCCGTGATTGCGCAGGTGGTCGTCACTATTGCTGATACAGATACTAAAGACGATCCTGCGCCATAGCTCCCGCAAGTCACGGTCGGGAGCCGCGCCATAGCGTATGATGATCTCTGCCAGCTCCAGGTAGCTGGCGCCGGTAGTGTGGTCTGCGCCATCGCTGTATCCCAGCAGCGTCATGGCACTGGCAAAGTGAATGCGCTCACCCTGCTCCGTGCGGTCAAAGCGCCGGGTGAGGAAGGTGTGATGCCTGCCCGAAAATACCTGAACCCTGCTCTCCGGCACCGTGATACCCGCTCGGATCGCCAGCTCATGTGCTACCATCTCCCATGCGCCGGTATCTCTCGTGTCATACATGCTGGGAAACTTTGCGATCCACAGTTGTCCTGCGGGGTCTGTCACGCTGGCCTTGGGCCGTGCCCCTCCCAGAGATGATCCGGGGGCTATCAGCATGTTGATCCACTGGATCTCCTCCTCTGTATCTTCGCCGTCCTGCTCCAGCCGCAGGCTGGCGTGCTCCAGCGCCCTGAGGCTGGTCATAGGTGGCGTGGTGTATTGCGCGTCATCATTCTGATAGCCGCCATCTGCAGCTGATTTAAACCGGATAGCGCCCATCCGGTGTACGTCATAAACACCCAGCAGAAAGTCAGTCTCTGTAAGCGGCCTGGCATCGCGCCCTGCCATACGCGCCAGCAGAGCTTCCCGCCGACGCATGAGCACACGTCCCCACCGGTCTGGTGAGGAGTCCATGAAGATGCCAAAGTTAGTCTTGCCATCGGGCAGGTATTGACGGCCTGTATACAGGTTGAGGTGCGGGTCCAGGTACAGGGCCTGCTGCTGCCCCAGCCACCCCCGGTCATACTCAAAGGAGAATACCTCGCCCCGCCCGGCGCTGCGCATAGCAGCCAGTACCCCCATCAGCTGCGGGCCGCCCAGACCCTGCCAGTCTGCATAGACCCACACCTGCCGCTCACTCTGTTTTGCCATCACTTTGTGGTTTACGTTTGCTGCGCGGTGCCCTGGCTGCCGTGATTAGTTCAGCATCCTGTAGCTTGCGGCCCAGTGGATCATTGCCGGCCAGCCGACCCATGTCTTCCTCCAGACCCAGCACAAAGAGTACCTGGAGGTAGGCACCTACAGAGACACCCGGTGTGCCAGTCTCTATCATCCACACGGTGGTGCGGGAGATATTAGCACGCTGGGCTACCTGATCGGTGGTATATTTCCGGCGGAGGCGGGCGAGCTTGATGTTTTCGCCGGCTGTAGCCAGGATACGTGCCAGTTTGGGGAGTAAAATAATATCGCGCTTACTCATAACGTTTTATTAATTGAACAAAATTAGTGCATTTTGTTTAATTAATAAAACATTAAAGAGATAGCTGGATTTAATCTAAGGATATAAAGAAATGATTTATAAATGCTTGGGCAGCCTATCTGAGGTCAGGGGACTAGCCATTTGGCTGAAATCAAAAACCCGAAATCTGAGATCAACCAAACAGCGACCCAAAGAGATCCAGCTGCTGCATCTCCTTCTCCTCTTTCTTCTTCTTGACAGGCTTGCTGTGTGCTACTTCTACTGATGCCTCATCGTCTATCTTGCGGATCACTACGGATACCGAGTAGCCCGTCACCGTCACCTCACCAAATTCGCTCATCTTTCGCGTACTATCCAGCACGCACTCTATGCGCGTACCATTTTTGAAGAGTGTACCCTGGTTGATCACCTCATTCTTAAAGTCCTCGTCTTTCATAGAGAAGCTGATGGTGCGGCCTGTAGCCTGATAGATGCCCTTCCACTTATAGTTGCCTACCTTGAGCACCGGGCTGATGATCTCTATGATCGCCTGCTCGTCGGTCTCCGGCTTCAGCGTATCTGCTACGAGCATATACGTGTCAAACTTTTTGCGGCTCACTGCGGCAGGTTTTCCCGCAGGGGTATTATCTAGTTTCAGTTGCTGCACGGCCAGCCTGGTCACCTTCTCGCTATTGGAGATCTGGCGGTAGAAGTTTGATTTGAGTTTGATGATCTTCAGGTTGCTGGCTATCAGAGAGGCAGCGCTGTCCATATCCACCCTGACACCCTCCTCCTCGCGCTCATAGCCGCGTATCTCACGGCGCAGGTTGTCTATGGCCTTCTTCGTCGCATCTTTGTCCTCTTCACTTACTACCCGCTCTATATCTACCTCCAGCGGCAGTACGTAGTGGAAGAGGGCCACCGCCACACTGCGTACATACTCGCTCTTGCTGCGCAGCAGGTAGCGCTCCACCAGGCCGCCCTCGGTATAGGCCTCGGTCTCTACCTGTATGCGGCCATTGAGTATCGTAGATATTTCTTTGAGTATGCCCAGCAGGTTCAGCTCGCATTTATTGCGGATGGCCGCATTCATACTGTGCGACTCATCAGCAAAGTAGTAGTGCAGCTCCACCTTGGTCACACCTTCTTTCACAGCTATAGCCATAGTCAGATCACCCGTTTTTGATTTTAGGGGTAGCGAATTTAACCTTTTGGGCCGTAATGTGGTAGAGGGGCATGGGGCGGGCTGAGGCTACCCTGTAGCGTTATCGCTTTTCATAGGTAGGGCACGCGTGACGGCATTTGTCTTTTCGTTTTAGTCATCATGGCTATATAAAAGCAGTATGCACTCAGCGCCTTAGCAGCAAAGTGAAATTGCCCTGCAATATCCCCTGTTTTCATTCGTACTTAATAATATGGTTTGCCCCGGTGCGGGCTACTACCGGCGGCATATCCCCCTGGCCTGCCATTTGCTTTTTTCATTCTTAAAACCACACTGCGTATGGCATTGCTCAATATTACCTACAGGCTACCCGTTTCATTTGTACAGGAAGAAGATGATATCCTGATCAAACTCTCCAGCGGCGGGCTGGTCAGTGCGCTGCACTCCCTGCCCGGTGGTGACCAGCAGCTGAAGTGGCTCGGTGTGGCAGACTTCAGCGTGGCAGACTGGCACAAGGGCCAGGCGAAATACGAAGGCGAGTTTGAGCTGCATCCTGTCTTCCTGCATGATAAACTCAACAAGCTTTTCTACGAGGGCTTTAGCAACTCTGTACTCTGGCCGCTATTCCACTACTTCCCCTCCTTTGTAGAATATACCAAAGACTCTTTTGACGCCTTTATCAAAGCCAACACCATCATAGCAGACAAAGCTGCGCAGATCATACGCAGCGGAGACACGGTATGGATACATGACTACCACCTCATGCCGCTGGCTGCTATGCTGCGGCAGCGCTGCCCCGGTGTGCGTATCGGTTTCTTCCTGCATACGCCATTCCCCGACTATGAGCTGCTGCGCCTGCTGCCGCGCCACTGTGCACGCTACCTGCTGGAGGGCCTGCTGGGTGCCGATATCATCGGCTTTCAGATCTATGACTATGCAGATCACTTCCTGGAGTGTGTGCGGCGTATGCTGGGCCTGCAGCAGCGGCAGTACCGCCTGCTGTACCAGAATAGACAAGTGCGTGTAGATGCCTTTCCTATCAGCATAGACTTTGACAAGTTTCACAGTGCGTATGATGAGCCTGCAGTGGTGCAGGAGCGTGAGCAGTTGCGCGCACTGTATCCGGGCATGAAGGTCATCTTCTCTGTAGACCGGCTGGACTATAGCAAGGGTATCCTGAACCGCCTGAAGGGCTACAGGAGATTTCTCGAGCTAAACCCCGAGTGGCGCGAGCGCATCGTATTTATACTCGTACTGGTGCCCTCACGCACTGCGGTGAAAAAATATGCCGAGCGCCGCCGCATGATAGAGGAGATGGTGAGCAGTATCAACGGCATGGCGGGCAACTACAGGTGGACGCCCGTCGTGTTCCAGTTCAGCTCGCTGGACTACAATGCGCTGCTGAGCCTCTATACCGGCTGTGATGTGGCGCTGATCTCCCCCCTGCGCGATGGTATGAATCTGGTAGCAAAAGAATTTGTCGCGTCGCGCAAAGATAAACACGGTGTGCTGCTGCTCAGTGACCTGGCAGGTGCGGCCAAGGAGATGAGCGGTGCGCTGCTCTTCAACCCGCTGGACGATGAAGAGGTGGCTGCCTGTATCCTGCAGGCGCTGGAGATGCCCGAGGCTGAGCAGGCACAGCGCCTCACCACTATGCAGCAACAGATACGCACCAATGATGTGCACCACTGGGCGGGTAGCTTCATAGCGGCGCTGGAGGCGCCCGCAGAGCAGCAGACCTCCTGGCTGGAGTATGAGGACCGGCAGGCCCTGATGCAGTGCTACAGCACCGCAGAGCGCAGGCTGATACTGCTGGACTATGATGGTACGCTGGTGCCCTTTCACCCGGAGCCGCAGCGTGCTGAGCCGGGTGCAGAGGTCATGGAGCTGCTCGCTGCCCTGGCCCGCGACCCGCGCAATGAGGTAGTGGTGAGCAGCGGGCGTGACCGCGCTACACTGGAGCGCTGGCTGGGCCACCTGCCTATCACTATAGCCGCAGAGCATGGCACCTACCTGCGCCGCAGGGACCAATGGCATGAGATAGCTACGGGCGCAGAGACATGGCTGCCGGAGGTGCAGCGCATCATGCAGCTCTACACAGAGCGCTGCGGCGGTACCTTCATAGAGGAGAAAGCAGCCTCCCTGGCCTGGCACTACCGCACTGCCACGGGCAGCAATGTGTGGAGCGAGGCGCAGGACCTGATCTCCGTGCTGCAGAGCTACCTGGAGAACCTCGATGCCTGCGTGATGAGCGGCAATAAAGTGGTGGAGGTGAAACCCGCCTCTGTCAATAAAGGATCTGTGCTGCACCGCATGCTGCCACTGCGGCAGTATGACTGCGTGCTGGCACTGGGCGATGACCGCACAGATGAGGATATGTTTGCCGTGGTCAATACGCTGGAGAGCAGCTACAGCATCAAGGTGGGCAAGGGCAGCAGCCGGGCGCGCTACCGCTTTGATACCATCGGACAGGTGCACTCCTTTCTCATACAGCTCAGCATGGCCTATAGCGTGCAGTAGGCCCCGGTGCTTTTACTCCTTGCAGAAGCGGCGCACTGACTCATGCGCCCCATCTGTGATATGCAGTGTATATGCACCAGCAGGTATGGCGCTGACATCTATCTGCAGGCGATCTCCCGTCAGGGCGCTATATGTCACTACCTCCCTACCCAGCAGGTCGCTGATGCTCACAGAGGCTTCTACAAATGGTCTGTCTGATGTGAGGGATAGCGTGCCGTATGCAGGATTAGGATAGAGATGCAACTCGTCCTTATCAGAAGTAGCTACTATACTATTAGGACCTGAGGGTATGTCCAGTGTGTAGAGTTCGTAGCCTGTGCCCACGTCGTATCTGGCGCGGTACACTATGCCGTGAGTGGTAGCGTCCAGCCAGCTATTGGTGTTGATAGAGTTTTGCAGGGTGAGCCGGTTGATGCGGCGTACAGAGGCGCTATCTCCGGCAGTCACGTAGAGGTCATAGAGGTACTGGCTGCCATCATAGGTGCCATAGTCAAAGTAGTAGATGCTATCGCGCCAGATAGTGGGATACCTGACCACATTATTGTAAGTGGGATCAAAGCGGGATACCTTCTCTGTGGCCAGCGTGGTGAGGTCAGTAGCCCAGAGATTCCTGATGTCTATTCCCTCGCCGGCTATGCAGATGAGCTTATTGCCCAGCCTCATGAAATGTGTAGGGAAGCTACCGCTGCCGGATGGCTCGATGTCATGGACCATCGCAGTGCCGGCCACAGTGCCATCTGTGGCCCACAGCTCAAAGCCATGCGTGCCATCAGAGCCATTGAAGAAAAGCCTGCCTCCCATGGTATCTATCGCGCCATCTGTGAAGCCGCTGCCGGTACCGGGATTGATGTCTGCGAAGAGCGCCGTATTGGCCGGCTGCCCGTCAGTGACCCACAGCTCGAGGCCATTGGCGGTAGAGTAGCCACCGAAATACAGTTTGCCATTGTAGACGCATGGTGTATAGAAACCCCCATCGGAAAAGCCCGGCTGCAGGTCCTGGTACAGTGTAGCGCCGCTGCCTGTGGTCACCCACGGCTCGTAGCCATAGCTGGTAGTATAGGTCTGAAAATACACTGCGCCATTGTATTCTGTAAAGTACCGCGGTCCGCTGCTGCCAAAGCCCGGCTGCACATCCTCCAATAAACGGGTGCCGGCTACAGTGCCATCGCTCACCCACGGCTCCTGCCCGTGTGTGCCATCATCCGCCTGAAAGTATAATTTGCCCAGGCACTCTCTGGGATAGGCAGGTATGCTATGGCCAGTACCCGGATTGACATCTGCGAGCATAAAGGTGCCAGCCGGCGTACCATCACTGATCCATGGCTCGCGGCCATGGATGCTATCATCAGCCATGAAGACCAGTTTGCCCTGATAGGTGCCCAGCATGTCTATCACCAGCGCGCCATTGGGCCCCGGTATGATCTCACTGACCAGTGTGGTGCCTGCTGCGGTGCCGTCTGTGACCCAGAGTTCATTGTCGGTCACACCATCATTACCCCAGAAGTATATTTTATCTCCTACACGCAGGTAGGTTTGATTGACCACGCCATCGAGGCTACCGGGGTTGATGTCTTTGATGATAATAGGTGACTGCGCACTGCTGCTGAGGCCCACAGTGAGCAATACTATTGCGCTGATGATAGGGAGGAATGTTGCTTTCATGATAGATGATGTTTGAAATGGAAAAAAGCGGGCGGATCGCTCCGCCGCTTTTCGCTCATTGGGTTTATTGTTTCTTAGTGCGTGCTGTAAAATACATTGGTCGTGTACCAGTTCTGGTCGATCTTGACTCCTGTCCAATCTCCCGTAGCAGGGCTCGATGCGCTGCCATCGCCATTGGTATCACCGCCATGTGTATCGTCTCTCAGTGAGGTGAATACTGCACTCGGGTCTATAGCATAGTTGGCAGTGCCACCGGTGATAGAATATCCCGCGCCTACAGGTATCTTGATCGTCACATTGGGCCCTACGCTGAAGAGCTGACCTGAGCCACCGGCACCGAGGCCTTGTGAGAGTACATACGGCACTTCATCTTCATAGTACTGTACCGTCTTGCCGGCCAGGCCGTATGACCATACGTAGATGCCGTTGTATTGATTGGTTTGTGAGGCATCGGCAGGGTTGTGGTAGATATTGCTCGGGTCCATAGCATAGTAGCTCGCTATGTAGACCGGTATCGCATTGTCATAGAAGATATTATTGGTCAGCACGCTCACAGCCGGGTCCTTCATATCAGATCCGGCAAAGGCTGCCTTGTAGTCATGATTGTCACCATAGGTATGCGCAAAGGTGCAGTGGTCAAAGGTGAAGTCATGAATATTGCCTGTGCCTGTATTGGCTATCACTACATTGCCACCTGCGCCGCCACCATAGAGAAACTGGCAATACCTGAAGAGCGAACCGTGCTGATCACCGCGCATATTGATATAGGCCCAGTCACCTTTGGCTGCACTGCTGGCAGAGCCATCGCCATTATTATCGCCGCAGGCATTGTCATCTTTGTAGGAAGTGAAGATGATCGGATTGGCCGAGGTAGCGTCTGCTGTGACCTTGGCATAGACCTGCAGGCCGCAGTTGGCATCTTTGAATTTTACGATCACGCCCGGCTGTATTATCAGCGGTGCATCTATATCTATGAAGTTTTGTACTACATATACGTTTCCTGCGGTCCAGGTAGTGGCAGTGGTGATATTGGAGCTGATCTGTACCACATTGCAGCTACCGCCATTATTGCCGCCACCCGGCGCTACTGTCACGTCCGTGCCATAGGCTACGCCGGCTGTATTTTTAGCGTAAGCGCGCAGGTGGTAGGTGTACCCTGAGTAGAAGGGAGCGATCTGCGTGCTGAATGGCCCGGTACCGCTGCCTATCGGTATCACTACACAGCTAGTATTGTCCACGGCAGGATTGGCAGAGAGGCCTGCCACTACACCGCGGTCTGTCACTGCGCTACCGCCCTGATCGGTCACGGTGCCGCCACAGGTATAGGTACTGTCATTGACCCGGATAGGGGCTGCCGTAGTGACCTGAGCCAGTGGCGAGGTGTGATCCTGATGGCAGCCTGTCAGTGCTATCGTGCCTAGCACAAAGAGATAGATTACTTTTTTCATGAGCTTATTTTTTGCTTTGTGATGATTGCTAATGTTGCTGCAAAGGTGGCCAGAGCCGGCGGGGCATTCTATCCTGAAAAACAGGATATTTCATACCGGCGGGATAAAATCATGGAAAAAGGGGATACGGCGGTATCTGATACTTCCGTTCATTTGCAATGCTGTAAATTCAATGGATGAGAAAAACGCTTTTGATACTATGTGCCATACTGCTGCTCCACCCTGTGGATGCAAAAGCCCAGACCAGAGAGCTGGATAGCATCAAGGCGGCTATCGATCTACACCCGCAGCGTGATACCACACGCCTCAATATGCTGGTGGACTATGTACTGAGCGCCATAAATGTCAATACGTCTCAGGCGCTGCCCCTGATGCAGGAGGTAGTCTCGATCAGCAAGGAATTGAATAATATGCGCGGTATAGAGATAGGGTACATTTACCTCCAGCTATACTACTCTGACCGGGGTGATTTTGCAATGGCAAATCTCTATGCGGATACTGCGGTCCGCTACCTGGAGCGGGATACCAATCATTTCGCAAGAGTAAATCTGGGCTATCTGCTCAATAACCTGGGTGGTGATAACCTGAAACTCGGCGACTATCAGAAGGCGATAGATAACTATACAAAGGCTGCAGAGATACTGGAAAGGGACCAGGCCGCAGCTTTGCCCTCAGTATATGAGGGGAAGGCAGCAGTCTATCAGGAACTGCAGCAAATAGACAAGGCAATAGAATACCACGCAAAAGCAATAAAAGCAGCTGAGAAGCTGGGAGATAAGGTTTCGCTGGCCAGGCGGTATATGAACTATGCAGAGCTGCTGGCCAAACAGGAAAGATACGCTGAGGCACAGAGTGTTTTAAAAACATCTCAGCCACTGCTCGCGCAGACAAAAGATCCTATAGCGCAAGCCGTATTCTATCAGATCAGGGGCAGTATTTATCAGCATGAGAAGAAATACCGAGAGGCAATAGCAGACTTCCGGGCATCGTATCAGATCGGTCTGGACAATGATGACAAATACCAGCAGATAGCGCTGCTGGACCCACTGATCAGATCGCTGCTCGATGCCGGCGAAGCGACAGAGGCAAAGCGGATGAATGATACACTGCTGGAAAAAGCTACACGCTACCAGATGAATTTTGGTCGGCTGAATGCCT
>JAFDYP010000486.1 GCA_018267355.1 Bacteroidota bacterium | reverse complement strand
GACAAAGGGTGCAGAACCTACAGACACAGTACACGCTATCCTGAAATACAAGGGTGCTATGTACAAGAAGCACCTCCTGCGCGGTGTAGCGAAGGGTGCCCTGACTGCTGAGGCAGTAGAGGCAAAGTTCAACGAGTGGGTATCTGCTCATCAGAACTCTGTACTGGATCACAAGAAGAAACTCCACCTCTCTAAGGAAGACCGTCTGGCTAAGATGATGGCTGAAGAGACCAAGAAGAAGAACGAGCGCGAAGCTAAGCGCCAGGCTGCCCTGACGGCAGCAGAGGCTACTGAGGCTCCGGCTGAAGAAGCACCAGCTACTGAAGAAGCGCCAGCAGCAGAAGGCGAAGCTCCTGCAGCAGAATAATAAACGATAATGGCTGATCATATATCAGTAGGAATACTCAGAAAGCCCCACGGACTCAGTGGGGCTTTTAATTTTACCCTGACCCGGGAGCTGAAGTCGCTGAAGAAGTATCCTCCTCACTTCTTTATAGAGGGCAAGGGCGGCTTGATCCCTTATTTCATAGCCTCCCTTGAGCTAAAAGATATGTTCACCGGTCTGCTCACACTGGAAGAAGTAGATAGTATAGAGAAAGCCAAACAACTGACTGGCAGTGAGCTGTACCTCGATGAAAAGAGCGTGGCCAGTTTCTTTAAGAAAGACACTGACGATTACGGCTTCCTGATCGGCTACACAGCCTGGGATGGCGAGCGGGAGCTGGGCACTGTAACAGCTATAGAAGAGATGCCCGGCCAGGTACTGGCCGTGATAGAGGTAGCAGGAGAGGAGGTGATGGTGCCGCTGGTAGATGACCTGGTAGTGGAGATAGACAAGCGTAAGAAGAAGATCATTTTTGAGCTGCCTGAAGGCCTGGTCTGACGATATCCTTTTGGCAGGTTATGAGTTGACTACCTGTCAGCGCTCATTACTTCTGATCCTGCGGGAGGTTTTCTTTGCTCGTACCCATCTGCAGCTCCTGCTGGCGGATCATGTAGTCCCAGTTTTTGTGGCCATCCATATTGTACTCTTCTATCGTACAGATACGATTGCCGGGCTGGCCAGTGATCTTGACCCTGCCGTAGTTTTTATGGAACAAAACAGTGCCTGCCACCCGGTACCGATTGTGGCTGGAGTAGTTGCGCGGGTCCATAGGACTGGTGAGCGGCGAGCAGGTGAAGTCATAAAAGGGGTACCCCTTCCAGACGTGGCGGCTCATCTCACTATAGTGCATATCGCCACTGAGAAATACGACCCCTTTGATATTGTTGGTAGCGATAAAGTCGAGTAAAGCATCCCGCTCCCTGCCATACATGGCGTAGCACTCACCATGGTTGTCCTCATTCAGCACTTGAGAGCCGACGCAGATAAACTTGAAAGAAGCATCGCTGTGCAGCAGTTTGCGCTTCAGCCAGGCGGACTGCTCCGGGCCAAAGAAGGAGCCCGTATCACAGGCCTGATCACGCCACCAGCGGTCATCTGTCATAAAGAACTCGGCATCGTAATACTTATAATTGAAGTAAGTCTGATGCACACTGTCTTCGTATGGGTTGACCCAGAAGCCGCGGAAAAGGACCAGTGAAGTGTCTTTCAGCGGGAAATTGCGATCTGCATCATTAGGACCATAATCATGATCGTCCCAGATGGTATACTGCGGCATAGATGCCAGGAAGTTATTTAGAAGAGGGTATTTGATACGGGTCTTGAGATTACAGGCATACATCTTTTCATAGCTGGAGTGCTCCTTGCCCATGTAGTATATATTGTCTCCCAGCCAGATCATAAAGTCAGCCTTGGTCCTGGTCATACTGTGAAAGATGCGGACCGAGGCTCCGGGCAGTACTGCCTTCATGATGCCGAGGCTCAGGTAGGCGCAGGATCCTACCAGAAAGTCTATGTCTTTTGTAGTGTCACCGATAGTAGTGAAGGAGCAGTCGGGGATACGAAGCGGTGTGCGCAGGCCCTCAGTAGTGACGATATAGGTATGGCCTGCCTCGAGATTCTGAAAGTCGAGTGAGAGGGCGGTATCGCCTTTGCTATCGGCTAGTTTAAACTGCTTGAAAGGTAGTGACTTGCTTTTATTGGACGTGTCTGCCAGCGTCACACTGAAACTGCCGGAACCCTTGTACGCCAGCCATATCTTGGCTGAAGTTTTAGTCACGGAGCCTGCAAACGGACCGGCGAGTATTTTGACAGTAGTGGTGTCCTGCGCCTGGGCGGAGCCGGAAAACCATAGCAAAAGCAATGCACAAAGGCAGTATTTCATGGCGAGGACAGCGGTGAGTGGAAATGAAAGGCAATAATATTGACTTATTGCGACTTAATGTTTACCAGTTTGTTGATTTAAGTTAGCTACTGTAATATTTCGGCGAAAAGGATGCTTATGTCAGATCACCATTAGTTTTGATCTTCTTTTTATGTAAAAAGGTCCGGGCCATCGCTTTGATAAAGCGGATGCCTGGTGTCGGCTTTTTTGCAAAAGAGATGCGCTCTACACGTTTTAGATAGAGCGGTTTGCGCTGCTTCTTTTCCTTAGTGATAGTGCTGGAGTGAGGGATGTCCAGTGCGCATATCACATGGTCATCTTCATCTACGAAACTCATCCTGACCGATTCGCGCCCATTGATATCGATCTGGCCAAAG
>JAFDYP010000485.1 GCA_018267355.1 Bacteroidota bacterium | reverse complement strand
GCCACATTTCTCTAAAATTACCCCAATATCGCCGTGCGTATAACGCAGCATTGCGACATAAATTATAACCGCGTTAAAGAAACATAAAAGACAAAATGGCTAAAGAAATAACAAGCAGGCAGGAGGACTACTCCAAGTGGTATAATGACCTCGTACTAAAGAGCGGTATGGCCGACTACTCTCCTGTACGTGGCTGTATGGTGATCCGCCCTTATGGCTTTGGCATCTGGGAGCGGATGCAGGGTGCACTGGATAAAATGTTTAAAGACACCGGCCACGTCAATGCATATTTCCCGCTGTTAATCCCAAAGAGCTTTCTCAGCAAGGAAGCTGCTCACGTAGAGGGCTTCGCCAAAGAATGCGCTGTAGTGACACACTACCGCCTGAAGAACGACCCAGACGGCAAAGGCGTAATAGTAGACCCAGAGGCAAAGCTAGAAGAAGAACTGATCATACGCCCTACGTCTGAGACCATCATCTGGAATCAATACAAGAACTGGATACAATCCTACCGTGACCTGCCACTGCTCATCAATCAGTGGGCAAACGTAATGCGCTGGGAAATGCGTACCCGTCTCTTCCTGCGTACAGCCGAGTTTCTCTGGCAGGAGGGCCACACAGCTCACTCCACAGCACAGGAGGCGATAGAGGAGACTGAGCGTATGCTGGAGGTATATGCTCACTTCGCTGAGACCTACATGGCGCTACCGGTGATCCGTGGCCGCAAGAGCCCTAATGAGCGCTTCGCAGGTGCGGTGGAGACATACTGCATAGAGGCTATGATGCAGGATGGGCAAGCGCTGCAGGCGGGCACCTCTCACTTCCTCGGCCAGAACTTTGCCAAGGCTTTTGATGTGCAGTTCCTCAACAAAGAAGGCAAACAAGAACACGTATGGGCTACCTCATGGGGCGTCTCTACACGGCTCATCGGCGCGCTCATCATGGCACATAGCGATGACGATGGTCTCGTACTGCCTCCGAAGCTCGCTCCACTCCAAGTAGTGATCGTGCCGATCCACAAAGGCGCAGAAGACCTCAATAAGATCTACGACAAAATGAAGCCCCTGCTGGACGAGCTAAAGAAGCGTGGCATCTCTGCCAAATTTGACGATGATGACCAGAAGCGTCCGGGCTTTAAATTTGCGGAGTATGAGATGCGCGGTGTACCCGTGCGCCTGGCTATGGGTATGCGCGACTATGAGGGCAATACCGTAGAGGTGGCCCGCCGCGATACTAAGGAGAAAGGCACTGTATCTTTTGACGGCATAGCAGATCACATCGACAATCTGCTGAACGATGTCCAGCAAAATATGTACAACAAGGCGCTCGCCTTCCGCGAGAGCCATATCCGCAAGGCTGACACTTGGGAGGAATTCCTGAAACTGATAGAGGAGCCGGGCTTCATATCTGCTCACTGGGATGGCAGCTCTGAGACTGAGGAGAAAATAAAAGAACTGACCAAAGCCACCATCCGGTGCATACCTTTGAATAATCCTCAGGAAGAAGGCAAGTGCATATTCTCGGGCGCACCTTCAAAGGAGCGGGTGATATTTGCCAGAGCATATTAATCTATTACTAGATTATATAAAAGAGCCGTGCATGTCGCGGCTCTTTCCATTTTTAGCAAAGCAGTACGCATCATCACTATTTCTTTCACTAAGTTTGCCACGTGCAAGACAATAGAGAGAAAAGCATTCTAAGGATACAGCAGATGGCTGTGGTGCTCGGAGTGTTTATCATGATGGTGAAGTTTGCAGCGTACTACTTCACACATTCCAATACGATCCTCACAGATGCACTGGAGGCTATCGTCAATATCGTAGCCGGGGCCTTTGCCCTGTACAGTCTCTTCCTCTCCGCTAAGCCTAAAGACCTTGATCACCCCTATGGCCACGGCAAAATTGAATTTCTCTCTGCGGGATTTGAGGGCGTACTGATCCTCATTGCATCACTACTGATAGTATGGAAGGCGATACTGGGATTCGTGCACCCGGAGCCAGTGGCCCATATGGAGATCGGAGCAGTGCTCATAATCGTGACGGGGCTTGCCAACTTCGCCATCGGGCTCTACCTCGAGCGCAAAGCCAAAACCTATCGCTCACTGATACTGGAGGCCGATGGCAAGCATCTGCAGACAGATGGCTATATCTCTCTGGGTATCCTGATAGGAGTGGTAGTGATCTGGCTCACAGACATGCCGGTGCTGGATAATGTTTTTGCGATACTGGCGGGCCTTTATGTCTCTATCACAGGTTACAAACTGGTACGCAAATCCCTGCAGGGCATCATGGATGAGACTGATGCCGATATTATTAATCCCATAGTAGCCGACCTTAATCAGCACCGCCGTGACCCGTGGATAGATGTACACAACCTGCGCGTGATACAGTATGGCAGTACCCTGCATATAGATTGTCATGTCACCATGCCCTGGTACTACACCCTGGAGCAGACGCATACAGAGATAGACGACGTAGCCGAACTGATCAATACGCACAGTGAGTATCCTGTGGAGGTTTTCATACATCCGGACCCATGCCTGCCTACCAGCTGCCCGCTATGCCTGATGAAAGACTGCAAAGTACGCCAGCACCCTTTTGAGAAAAAGATAGAATGGAGTTTTGATAATGCTATCGTAAACCGTAAGCATCAGCTACGTGAGATACATGGCATTTTTGACGAAAAGAAAGCCTGAAGTTCTGTTAGATAATATATGACTGGCCCTCTATAGCCAGTGCTGTATTAGTGAATACCTCCTTGCACTCCTCGAGCAGCGGTGCCAGATCTTCGTAGCGTGCTGAGTAGTGGCCTATGATCAGTTTGCCGGCATTTGCTTTTAGCGCAATGGTAGCCGCCTCTGTAGTAGTAGAGTGCATGGTCTCAGCCGCACGCTCCCTATGCATATTGACGAAAGTCGCCTCATGGTACAGCACACTGACTCCCTGTATCTGATCCAGAAAGGTCTCCGTATAAACCGTATCCGTGCAGAAAGCATAACTCCGTGCCGGAGCTGGGTCAGTGGTCAGGTCGTGATTGGCTATCACGGAGCCATCAGGCTTAGTATAGTCTGCCCCTTGCTTTATCCTGCCTATCTCGCTCACAGGTATCTCATGCAGCGCGATCTTCTCAGGCAGTATTTTTCGTTGCCCTGGCTTCTCGCGAAAAAGGTAGCCCGTGGTCGGTATCCTGTGCCGCAGTATGATGCTCTCTACGGTCAGCTGGCTATTCTCATAGACCACCTGCGGCCTGTCGTCAGTCACTACGTGAAATTCTATAGCGTAGCGCAGCTGCGTCTGTGCATAGGTGAAGTGTGCACGCACGATCTCCTCTATACCTTTCGGCCCATGTATATGCAGGGTATGCTCGCGGTAGTTGAGGTTGAATGAAGTGATCAGACCCATGAGGCCAAAGAAATGATCGCCGTGAAGATGAGTGATAAATATATGGTCCAGGCGGCCGCGCTTGATATTATATCTCGCCATCTGCATCTGGGTACCCTCGCCGCAGTCCAGCAGGAAACCATCGCCGTTGTAATTCAGAAAGTGGGAAGTGGGGTGCCGGTCGTAGGCGGGTATGGCGCCATTGCTGCCCAGTATCGTGAGCTCAAAATGCATGCGCCTGTTTTTTTTATCCTCTGAGGTCTCTGTCCAGCTCCTCCATCATCACAAAGTCTATAGACTCAGCCAGCGTAGGCACGATATTCAGTATAGACTCCAGCTGAGATATTTTGATCAGTTTCTGGATATGTGTATTGAGATTGGTCAGCACAAAAGTGCCACCGGATTCTTTGCTGAGGCGATTGCCTACCAGCAGGGCGCTCAGGCCTGATGAATCGACAAACTGTACAGGAGAGAGGTCCAGGATGATATTCTTGAATCCTTCTGTATGCAGCATCACGAGCTCAGACTTCAGCAGCGGGGCGAAGTTGCTAAGCAGTTTCTCCTCATCTATTTTCAGTACACAGAACCGCTCTCTTTTGTCAATGGAAAATTTCATGGCTTGAGTTTATTGAGTGCTAATCTAGGCTTTGCGACGAAAAATAAATAAAAATCTCTATGAAATGTAATTAGCCTTGTTTTTTTGCGCCGGAGATGCCATCGGCTCAACGCGGGCAGATATATCCTCATCACCACAAAAAAACCAACTAAAGAAGCCCGCCAGCCGTCTGTATCAAAAAAGCTCCGTATCCACGGGCGGCGGTTACATTTTGACGCTATGGTGACAGACCATCTATCTCAAAATGCTTACATTTATCCGAGGCAACACAATAAACCTGCCCGCTATGCGCCATATAGCTATTGACGCCGGCTCAAAGGAGGTTTAAATTATAAGGAAAATGCCAGGAGCGCGTTTAATAGGCAAACCTTGACAGTACAGGAGGCGATATGCCAATAAAACACAAAATCACGGTTAGCCATTTTGGCAGTAGTATATATTTGGTTTAGTATTTGAAATTAAGATAGAATGGAAGCAAAATTTTCACCGAAAGTCAAGGAGGTCATCTCCTACAGCCGCGAGGAGGCCCTCAGGCTCGGTCATGACTTTATAGGCATAGAGCACCTGCTGCTCGGCCTGATACGCGAGGGAGAGGGACTCGCCATCAAGACCCTCAAATCTCTACAGGTAGACCCTGTGATGCTGCGCAAACTGGTAGAAGACTCGATCAAGGATAAAGTATCTAAGACCGTGTACAATCCCAACTCCCTGCCGCTCACCAAACAGGCCGAAAAAGTCCTGAAGATCACTGTGCTCGAGGCCAAGGTCATGAAGAGCGATGTGATAGGCACGGAGCACCTCATGCTCTCTATCCTGAAAAACAAAGACAACATCGTGACCCAGATACTGGCACAGCATGATGTAGACTATGACGTCTTCAAGTCTGAGCTGGAGCTTGTGCAAAACGACATCAAGGATACTCCACGCTCAGAACTGCCTGGTGACTCCGGAGACGAAGATGCATACGAAGACGACAAGGGTCGCGGTAGTTGTGGCAGCCAGCCGGCTGCCAAAAAGCCGGGTAATACCAAGTCTAAGACGCCCGTACTTGATAATTTTGGCCGCGACGTGACCGCCGCCGCCGAGGAGGGCACACTAGACCCGATCGTAGGCCGTGAGGCTGAGATCGAGCGCGTGAGCCAGATCCTCAGCCGCCGCAAAAAGAATAATCCGATCCTGATCGGTGAGCCGGGCGTGGGTAAAACTGCTGTAGTAGAGGGCCTCGCCCTCCGTATCATACAAAAGAAAGTAAGCCGCGTGCTCTTTAATAAGCGCATCGTGATGCTGGATATGGCTGCTCTCGTGGCAGGTACCAAGTACCGCGGCCAGTTTGAGGAGCGTATGAAGGCGATCATGACCGAGCTGGAGAAAAACCGCGACGTGATCCTCTTCATAGATGAGATCCACACCATAGTAGGTGCCGGTGGTGCTACAGGTTCACTGGATGCTTCTAATATCTTTAAACCGGCCCTCGCACGTGGAGAGCTGCAGTGCATCGGTGCCTCTACGCTGGACGAGTACCGTCAGTATATAGAGAAGGATGGCGCGCTTGACCGCCGCTTCCAGAAGGTTATCATTGATCCGCCTTCTGCAGATGAGACGGTACAGATCCTGACCAATATCAAACCGAAGTATGAAGAGTACCACAGTGTAGAATATTCTAATGATGCAATCCAGGCCTGCGTGAAACTTTCAGGACGCTACATCACTGACCGATTTTTCCCGGATAAGGCGATAGACGTACTGGATGAAGTAGGCGCACGCGTGCACCTGAAGAATATCCACGTACCTAAGACCATTACCGAACTGGAGAAGGCGGTAGAGGATATCAAAACTGAGAAAAACCAGGTGGTCAAGTCTCAGAAGTATGAAGAGGCTGCCAGACTGCGCGACAGGGAGAAGAATCTGCTGGAAGAGCTGGAGAAAGCTAAGAACCTCTGGGAGGAAGACTCTAAAAACGCCCGCTATCCGGTGGGTGAAGAGGATATCGCTGAGGTAGTAGCTATGATGACCGGCATACCTGTGAGCAAAGTAGCGCAGACCGAAGGCTCTAAGCTCCTGAATATGGGCACTGAGCTGCAAGGCGCAGTGATAGGACAGGATGAGGCGGTGACCAAGATCGTAAAGGCTATCCAGCGCAACCGCGTAGGTCTGAAAGATCCTAAAAAACCTATTGGCACATTCATATTCCTTGGCCCTACTGGTGTAGGCAAAACAGAGCTGGCTAAAGCTATCGCACGCTATATGTTTGACTCTGAGGAGGCGCTGATCCGCATAGATATGAGTGAGTATATGGAGAAGTTCTCTGTATCTCGTCTGGTCGGTGCGCCTCCGGGATATGTGGGCTACGAAGAAGGTGGCCAGCTGACAGAGAAAGTCCGCCGCAAGCCATATTCAGTAGTGCTGCTCGATGAGATCGAGAAGGCCCATCCTGATGTATTCAACATCCTCCTGCAGGTATTTGACGACGGTATCCTCACAGATAGTCTTGGCCGCAAAGTGGATTTCAAGAATACGCTGATCATCATGACATCGAATATCGGTGCCCGCGACCTGAAGGACTTTGGTACCGGAGTGGGCTTTGCCACACAGACCAGGTCTGAGCAGAGCGATGAGATGTCAAAGAATGTCATATCAAAGGCGCTCAAGAGGACTTTCTCTCCAGAATTCCTCAACCGTATTGACGACGTAGTGATCTTCAATTCTCTGGAGAAGAAGTCTATCTTCAAGATCATCGACATTGCGCTGAAGGATGTGGTAGGCCGCCTGCTCACGCTGGGCTATGAGATCAAGCTGACCGATGAGGCAAAAGAGTTCCTAGTGGATAAGGGTTACGACCCTGCATTCGGTGCGCGTCCTCTCCATAGGGCTATACAGAAATATGTCGAAGACCCGCTGGCCGAGGAGATCCTCCGCGCCAATGCGAAACCCGGCGATATATTTACAGTAGACTATGACAAGGAGGGTAAGACGCTCAAGATCTCTCACAAGACGCCAAAGAAAAAGGCAGAAACACAAACCGGAGAATAACTATCTTCGTGATATACACTACTAAAAGCCCGGCCACAAAACCGGGCTTTTATTTTGGCTTTGTCTCGTCCTAAAATAAGTTGACAACAAATCGACTTATATATGGAAGAAGAAACACCAGCGCGCCCAAGGCGTAGTCAGCGGGATTACGGTTTAGCCTTTAAATTGCAAGTTGTAGCTGAGGTT
>JAFDYP010000484.1 GCA_018267355.1 Bacteroidota bacterium | reverse complement strand
GAGAAATTTTACAACCACCTGGCGGAGGTATTTGTAGCCGCTAATGCGGAGGTAAACTATGTGACCCTGCAGCTGGATAATAAACATACGATCTCTGTCAATACGATAGATGCCCGTGTGGCTCAGGACGCGCGCTACCATATCACTACGCTGACCTTTGAGGGAAAGCTGGTGCGCAATAATGTGAATGCCTATATGGATGGCAAAGGTGCCCTGGCTACGCTGAATGGCCTCTACCTGGGCACAGAGAATAATCATATCGATAGTCATATCCTGGTGGACCACCGCGTGCCGCACTGCGATAGCAATCAGGTATACAAAGGTGTGCTGGATGGCGAGTCTACGGGCGTGTTTAATGGTAAGATATTTGTGCGCAAGGATGCGCAGAAGACAAATGCATTCCAGAGCAGTAAGGCGATACTGCTCTCTGACGAGGCTAGTGTGAACTCTAAGCCGCAGCTGGAGATCTATGCAGATGATGTGAAGTGCAGCCACGGTGCAGCCATCGGCCAGATCAATAAGAATGAGCTTTTCTACCTGCTGGCACG
This sequence comes from Bacteroidota bacterium, assembly GCA_018267355.1. Classification (GTDB taxonomy): domain Bacteria; phylum Bacteroidota; class Bacteroidia; order Chitinophagales; family LD1; genus UBA1941. The sequence continues at coordinate 6,595 of JAFDYP010000484.1, read as the reverse complement.
TGGTATAGATGAGCCTACGGCGCGTGGTATACTGACCTACGCGTATGGTAGCAGCATCATAGCAGACCTGCCGCTGGAGGCGCTGCGTGAACACCTGTATGACAGACTAAAGGAACGACTGAATATTACTTTCTGATGAGAACACTGGCAATCGTTATATCGGCTTTGATCTCCCTCGGAGGATATACTCAGAGCAATAAAGATTGCATCATTCAAAGTATAGAGGGCCGCTGGAGTACTCCCGTACCCGGCATGGAGGATTCTATCATTACTTTTCAGAGATTAGATACAATTACCAAATCGCGGTCACCTCATGACCATTTTTTTATTGCCAATAGCGATACTGCGTGGCGCATTCAGCAAGGTATCTGGAGATGTGGTAATGATCCTGCACTACGGATGCCATATCCACTGGGATACTGGAAGAATGAAGCCAGTTGCTCCTTCAGCTATCATGGCTCCCTCGCGAGCAGTGCACCCATCCTGTATACGGTGAGCGACGCTACAGAAAACACTTTGACTTTACGCAGAATCAGATAATCATGTCACTGGATATAAATAAAATTAGGGCGGACTTTCCCATACTGGATATAAAGGTGAAAGGCAAATCGCTGGTCTACCTGGATAATGCAGCGACCTCTCAGAAGCCACTGCGTGTGATCAATAAGATCACAGAATACTACGAGGCGACCAATGCCAATATACACCGCGGCGCACACTACCTGGCCAATAAAGCGACAGAAGAATACGAGAACTCGCGCAAGGCTATCGCAGCTCACCTAAACGCAAAGTCCGAGCGCGAGATCAACTTCGTACGCGGTACGACAGAGGCTATCAACCTCGTGGCAAAGACATGGGGGCGCAAGTATGTGAAGGCTGGCGATGAGATCATCATCTCCGCATTGGAGCACCACTCTAACATCGTACCGTGGCAGATGCTGTGCGAAGAGGTAGGCGCTAACCTGCTGGTGATACCTGTGAATGATAAAGGCGAACAGCTCTACGAAGAATATGAGAAGCTGCTGTCAGAAAAGACGAAGCTCGTCTCTACCTCTTATATCTCTAACTCACTGGGCACGATCAACCCAGTACATGACATCATAGCTGCTGCGCACAAAGTGGGGGCGAAAGTATTCATAGATGCGGCGCAGGCGCTGCCGCATATGAAGGTGGATGTGCAGGAGCTGGACTGCGATTTCCTCGGCTTCTCAGGGCACAAGGTCTTTGGTCCTACGGGTATCGGTATCCTGTATGGCAAGGAAGAAATACTGCTGGATATGCCGCCATTCATGGGTGGTGGGGAGATGATAAAGACGGTATCATTCAAGGGGACTACTTATAATGACCTTCCGTATAAATTTGAAGCAGGCACACCACACATAGAGGGGGGTATTGTTTTGGGCGAAGCCATTCACTATATCAATGGTATCGGGCTCGATGCGATCTATGCCTACGAAGAGGAGCTGCTGCACTATGCTACTAATAAGCTCACGGAGATAGACGGCCTGCGCGTGATAGGTACGGCGGAGAAGAAGGCTTCCGTACTCTCCTTTCTGGTGGGTGATATACATCCATATGATCTGGGTGTGCTGCTCAATGAGCAGGGCGTAGCTATCCGTACCGGCCATCACTGCTGCCAGCCTATCATGGATCAGTTTGGCATAGAGGGTACGTGCAGAGCTTCCTTTGCTTTCTACAATACGATGCAGGAAATAGATGCGCTGACTGATGCGATCAGGAAAGCGGTGAAGATCCTGAGGTAGGAATTTGCGCGCGATCTATCGTAGGGCGATGCCCTACGCTTTAGGCGCATCGCCCCGTTGGGGCTTAATACAAAATAAATTTAGCAAGTGACCTGATTTGTTATATCAGCGAATAGGCGTTGAGGAAGTCTTCCTTTTTGCGGACAGCTACGTCTATCTCCTGGCCGTCGGTCATGACCACATGGCCTCCCCTACCCTTCACATAGCGCGCCACCTTATTTACATTGATGATATACTGGCGGTGTATGCGGCAGAATAGCGGCTCAGGCAGCAGCTCCTCGTAGACACCTATCTGACGCGTGATAAGCAGTTTTTGCCCATCATCCAGATAGAAGATCGTATAGTTGCCATCGCTTTCGCAGTAGATGATATCATTGATAGCGATAAATGTCATGCCATCCTGTGTGGGCAGAGATAGCTTCTGCAGCTTGGTAGCCGGCTGAGCCATATTGTGCAGCAGGATATTGAGGCTTTGATTTATACTACGATTTTTGAGCTGTTCCTGCGCCTTGGCCACGGCACCTTTCAGTTCATTGATATCTATCGGTTTCAGCAGATAGTCTATAGCTGAGAATTTGATAGCCTGAATGGCATAGTGATCAAAGGCTGTGACAAAAATGATCCCGAACCTGATCTGTGTAAATCTCTTCAGCAGATCAAATCCATTGCCACCGGGCATCTCTACATCCAGGAAAATGAGGTCCGGTTCCAGCTCTTTTATCAGTCTTTCGGCGTCAGCCGCCGAATGTGCCATCTGCAGTACCTCCACCTCGGGACAATAACGCTTCAAAAGCAAATTCAGGTTTTGCGCTACCAGCAATTCATCATCTACAATAATAGCTCTCATATGTTTTATAGCTCAATAGTTAAGATAAACAACGTACCATCAGGGTGGTTATTGTCATCATACTTATCTTTTACATCCATGCGTATTTTCTTATCGCTTATCTGATTGATAGCTTGTATCCGCATCTCTGTCAGTGACATTCCTTTAGACTGATATTCCACATGCATGGTTGTCTTAATTTCCCGCGCTTTTGCACGGCCTATCCCATTGTCGTCTACAGTACAGTACAGCGTATTGTCTCTCACGGTGAAACTGATCAGCAGCAGGCCGGCCTTATCCTCCAGATTTCTCAGTCCATGGCGGATGGCATTTTCTATGATAGGCTGCAGCAGCATGGGTGGCACCCGGATATCAAAAGTATCCAGGTCCTCTGCGACATCTATCTGCCAGGTAAATTTATCTCCAAACCTAAGGCACTCCATCTGTATGTAGTCCCGCAGATAGGCTATCTCCTCCCCCAATGAGATATACTGCTCTCCCGAGAGGTCCAGGGTTTTGCGTATGAGGCGGGCAAAATTGGATAAGTACATATTGGCAGAGTACATGTCCTCGCTATTGACGAAATGCTGCACAGCAGTGAGGCAGTTGAAGATAAAGTGGGGATTCATCTGCGCCTTGAGCGCCTGCTGCTCCAGCTCTATGATCTTATTGTGCAGAGATTGTTCCTTCTCAAACCTCTGCTGCTGCCGGCGAAACCTATCACGTATGATCAGGAAACCGATGACCAGAATGGTGATCATAACGATCAAGTAAAACCACCATGTAGTATAAAACGCTGGGCGAATACGAAAGCTGACCTTAGCAATGTAGGGGGACCTGTTACCAAATTTGTCTATAGCGGCCACCTCGAAGCGATATGTGCCGGGTGCCAGGGATCTGAAATCGACAGACCGATCGAGCGTAGTAGTCCATTCATCATTGCCACTACCGAGCAGGCGGTATTGATATTGCAGATCAGCGCCAGACGGCAGACATACCCCTGCGTATGCTATCTTAAGATTATTCTGCAAGTGAGATAGTACGTAGGGAGCCGTGTGTATAGCACTATCAATGCCATCTATGGTGATAGACAAAATGTATATGGGGCAGTGCTGGCTGGCTGAGAGAATTTTCTTATTCAATATAGACAGACCGACAGACGTCCCCATATAAACGAAAGAGTCAGATATGCCTATATCATACACGTCATCACTGCCTAAGCCATCAGATAAACCTAATGGTGTAATACCTTCTACCATGATTGTATCGCGGTAGTGGTATCTGATGCGATTGGCACCGCCATTGGTAGCTGTCCACAGTATACCTGGCTCCCTATCTGCTACTATGCGCCGGCAAATGGCGCCGTGATATGCCCGATATAAAAGTGTACTGATATGGCCGACCATCCCATGCTGATCAAAAGCACAGATACCATCCGAAGGTGTGGACACCCACATCAAAGAGTCTGGAGTAAAACAGATGGAGGTAATACGCTGCCCGCTGATAGCTACCGCATTTTCAGCTGGTATCAAGCGTGTACCATTAAAAACATACACACCATCTATACCGCCTACAAACACACGTCCATCAGGATGCCGGGCCATGGCAAAAACACGCTTGTCCACCGCCATTTCCTGATGGGTCCCAGACGAAGGAAAAAACTTTGTAATACTGGCAGCTAATCCGATCCATATCTCCCGACCACCGTCCATGGAGATCATACATTTAGGTGCGCTGGATCTAAAATTCAGCAGCGAGTATCTCCGCAAGGCTGTATGATACCATACCGGTGCACTGCAGATATAGAGGAGATCATCTCCACTCCACATGATACTGCGCACAAGCCCATCTTTCTGTGCAGCCCCCATATCAGGCATGCTATCGCTCAGCCTATGGCGCGACATAATACGCAATCTGCCGTCCTCTCCTCCCAAGGCGACACGGCCATCTCTATTTACCGCCAGGGCAGATACCATTCCGAGGTTGTAGTTTTCAATATCGGTGGGACGCAGCACATAGACGCCATCATTGGAAGTAGCGATCCACATATTGGCGGAGGCATCTAAGTAGATATTATTTGCATGCCCCCTCCAAACAGGAACCAATGGCTGCCGAAGAGAACTGTCGAGCCAGAAAACCCCCTCATTCAATATCGAAACCATGTAGCCCCCACCAGTGGAAATGACATTGGTGACGGATTTGCCATGAGGAGTAGCTATAGATGCAATTTTTTGATATGCACCTTTCTCCTTACGCATCACATCAACGGAGCCTAACCGATAAAGAAAAAACAGACCACTCTCCCATTTGCCCGTGCTAAAATTGGAGTCTATAGGACTATAATATGAAAATGAGCCTCTCTTCTCATTGCCAAGCCCGCGCACGGTCATAAGCATATCTAGTGAAGAGTCTGGCTCCTGATGTACCACCTTAATACCGCCGACGGGCACAGCGATCCTATCTATGCGCCCCGCAGCACACCGGTATATAAAGTACTGAGAATAAAGAAATACACCTAATCTTGCCTGCAAGTTTCCATTTAGTATCTCTCCTTTCTCAGCTCTGACGGGTGAAAGGGATGAATCCGTTAAACCGTTGTAAAATTTCCCATCAAAATAGTAGCAGGCCTTATTGCTAAAAGTAATGATCCATAGCCTATACGTGAGACTATCAAACATCAATGAGAGTACTTCATTGTCTGGCAGGCCATCGTGAGTGGTGTAAACCTTGAACTGGAGCCCATCAAAACGTACCAAACCCGCCTCCGTACCGATCCAGATAAATCCTTTTTCATCTACGGCAAAAGAATAAGTAGTAGTAGATGGCAAACCATCCTTGACTGTAAAGTGCTGTGGCTCTGCGCGCTGACCTATCAGTACAACGCAATAAATCAATGCTCCCAGTAAAACCAGCAATCGGAACATTATTGAGCTATTAATAATTTGACTATAGTACCTGTAGTTGATGCTTCTTCATATTTGTCCACTATTTCGATAGATATTTTTTTATCACTGATCTGGTTGATAGCCTGGATGCGCATTTCTGTCAGTGACATTCCTTTTGACTGATATTCCACGTGCATACTACTTTTCAGTTCTTTCGCCTTTTGCCTGCCTATACCGTCATCCTCTACTATGCAGTGGAGCACCCGATCATGCATCGCAAAACTAATCCGCAGCAGTCCCGTTCTATCCTGTATGTTGCGCAGGCCATGGCGGATGGCATTCTCCACGATCGGCTGCAGCAGCATGGGCGGCACCTGCACCTCAAAGGAATCAACATCATCTGCCAGGTCTATCTGCCAGGTGAATTTATCTCCAAACCTGAGGTGCTCCATCTGTACATAGTCTTGGAGATATGCTATCTCCTGATCCAGGGTTATGTATTGCTCACCCGAGAGATCGAGCGTCTTGCGTATGAGGCGGGCAAAGTTTGACAGGTACATATTAGCGGAGTACATGTCTTCACTATTGACGAAATGCTGCACGGCAGTGAGGCAGTTGAAGATAAAGTGTGGGTTCATCTGGGCCTTGAGTGCCTGCTGCTCCAGCTCTATGATCTTATTGTGCAGGGATTGTTCCTTCTCAAACCTCTGCTGCTGCCGGCGAAACCTGTCACGTATGATCAGGAAACCGATGACCAGGATGGTGATCATGATAATAGCCCAAAACCACCACGTAGTATAAAATGCAGGTGAGATCCGGAAGCGGACCCGGCCCACAGACGCTGAGCGCTGACCAAATTTATCCAGGACGGCTACTTCAAAAGTATACTCGCCGGCAGATAGTGACCGAAACTCAATAGACGTATTGGTAGTGGTAGTCCAGGCATCATTGCCGGCACCCAGCAGGCGGTACTGATATGTCAGGTTGTCCCCCGTAGGCATGCTGACCCCTATGTAGTCTATACGGAGGTCGTTTTGAGTATGGTCCAGCACGTAGGGCGTCTCGTGTATCGCACTGTCGTGATCCATGATACGGACGGCCATGATATAGACCGGGATGTT
>JAFDYP010000483.1 GCA_018267355.1 Bacteroidota bacterium | reverse complement strand
ATGTTTTGTACTTAGTCGAAAAACTTGCATGGGCGATGCCAGGGCATAACAGCCATACAGTCGAAAAACTTGTCCTACAGGCATGAAAAAAGCGGCCCTTTATGGGCCGCTGTATATTCTGGTATTCCTCTTAGTTGACGATCACGTCACTCTTTTTATTCTTCTTAGGCTTAGGAGCCTTGCCCGTCCATGGGTTGATACTACGGTCCCCAAACTGGAAGATACGTGAGATGGTGAAGCCAAGGCGGAAGCCACCTTTGGCCCATGTAGCGCTGGTATATGGCAGGAAGTCATTCTCCATCAGGCCTTGTGTATTGGTCAGCGTGATGGTGAATACGTGGCCTCCGGTCTCTACCTCATAGCCCAGGTTGAGGCACGGGAAATAGCCCGAATTAAAGTGGCCTCTCAGCATAGGAAAGTATTCTCTATAGGTAGCTCCGCTACGGGTGATCGGCAGGAAGTACTCAAACACGATGGCCTGGCGCTTGGTCATCTTGGCGCGGGCAGACAGGCCGAGGAAGAACATTCCATTCTTGTCAGCACCGAGGCCGGGATAGGAGCCTGGTCCTACATAGTTTCTCCAGACAAAGGTAGGTGACAGCTGCACGGAGAGCCAGTCTGTAGCCTTGCAGGCTATGAGCGCCTGCAGCACATAAGAGAAGCGGTGCATAGGTGAGCCGTAGGTAGTGGTGACGCCTGTAGTAGTGTCGGTCGTACTGTACTTCCACCTGTTGCCGGTGAAGGGGTCATTCTTCATCCCTGATACAGTAGCATTGCCGTACAGTGTGATGGTGAATGGTATGTGAAAGTCGCTCGTCTGCTTCAGCACACGATACTTGATGTGCGCATTATATAGTTCTTGCACAGGACCCGCGCCCTTTGCAAACTCGGTACCTACCGACAGATCCTCAGTGACACCATAGTCAAACGAAAAGAGCACATCAGAGATGGCATAAAAGCCCGCCAGCGTATGGCCTGCATTTTTGTCTGCTATATTACCGAAGCGGTGTACCACGCGAAAGTCAAGGGCATTCTTCTTGGTCATCTCTATAGACTGGCCGCAGATGATATGTGTACTCTTGAAGGTGTACGCCACATTCGTATGCTTAGGCGCATCTGCGCTCATGATATCATCCAGCACAGAGGCAGTAGAGTCCTGAGCATGTACCGCAGATACCAGCATGGCAAAAGCAAAAGCGAGATAAAGATTCTTCATGTATATAGCTGTGTTTTATCAGATCAAAGCAGGAGCTTACTTCTTCTCAAATTTCTCGTAGTTGAAGTTGACATCCACGTTCACGCCTTCAGAGATATTGGCACCCAGCAGCGATGGTATCTTGATCTTGTAGTCAGACAGTTTGATCCCAAATGCCGCTGTGGCACTGGCAGGAGCACCGTTCTTGATGGTCAGTTTACCCTTTACCTCCTGCTCGTGCTTCACACCATGTATCTCGAAAGTGCCTTTCACCGTCACTTCATAAACGCCATCTTTCGCAAAGTCTATGGCTTCCACTATGGTACCGTTTAGCACGCCGTATGGATACTTGTCACTCTCGAGGTAGTTCTCATTAAAGTGCTCCTCCATGAGCTTGTCTTTAAACTTGAAGGTGGTGATAGGTATTTTGGCTACCACACGCTTTGAGACAGTGTTGATGGCGGAGCCTGCAGAGTGAGTCGTCGCCTCTATATTTTCGATAGTTGCTTCTGAGAGAAAGTGTACCGTACCCTTCTTGTCTACATACTCCTGAGCGGAGAGAGACAGGCATAGCACCAGCGTGAGCGCTGTGAGGATGCTTTTCATTCTTGTGTTATTAGTGTGATCTGTCATATTCAAATAGCACGCCAATTACCCCTACTGGCAGTCGTAGAATCCATCCGCCTTCCAGTTTACAAAGACGGCTTTCACTGTATCAGCCAGCGGAGGCAGTCCCTGCGGCATACGTGCACCACAGAAGGTGGTACCCGGAGCCAGTATACGGCACAGGATATTATCTATATCGCCTTTGACTACTACATAGCTGGTAAAGTCATTTTGACCGCTGCCAGGACTATGACATGACGAGCCAAGGCAAGTAGATGATATGATCGGTGTGAGGTCTTTAGTAAAATTAACTTTGGTGGTATCACAGTTCCCGCTAATAACTGTAGGGGCCGGAGCTGTATCTTTCGTACATGAATACCAGAAAAAGGTCATAACCAACAGAGAAAGCACTACCCAGATTTTCTTCATTACAACAGATTGTGTTTAGACAGTAATGTATCGGGGGTTTAGCCGCCAAAGCCCTGCTTTTTCGGTAAACCCATCAACAATACTATGAAAATTAGACAATTGAAAACGTTAAAGTTTAACGACTTGTAGGGTTCTTTCTCCGCTTGCCGAGGTGACCTTTATCATGTATATACCAGCAGACACGCCGCCTAGATCAAATGCTTTATTCATCGCCCCCACAGATACGTGTTCGTCAAAGAGTGGCTTGACGAGACCGCCGGATAAGGATACCAGGGATATAGTGATATCCGCCTCCTCTTTCACATTCATCTTGAGATTCAGCCCGTGAGTGAATGGTAGTGGATAGGCGGTGATAGCAGATATCTCTGACAGCTCTGCTATGCCTACATTTACCTCCGGACCGGCAGTGATCGTAGCGGTGCCTGAGTAGACAGAGTCTCCCGGCAGGTACTCCACACCGTCGCCGTTGGCCATATTGCATGTGTAGTAGAATGTGACAGCACCCGAGTGCGGCGCCTTCCATTTAAATGACCAGGCTTTGGTAGTGGCATTAGCTGCTTTGTGGCCTACATATTTCCTCCCGGTTTGGCTGCTCGACTCCAGAGAGGTATTGGCGGTATTGGTCAGCGTAAAGGTGCCTGCCAGGTTATTGGCAGAGTCGAGAGCTGTGATCTGAAATCCGAACCTCGGCGTACTGCCATTAGTGCCGTTCAGCTCCAGGGCTATCCACTGAGTCGAGTCCGGTATGTACTGTGTGGCGCCAGATACGACATTCATACTACCTACCAGCCCGGCAGAGTCTCCGGCCAGCTTGAGTGTAAACTTAGTAGCATCTGCACGGGTATTGCCGGCATGGCAGTGACTGCAGGTGGTCTGACCCGGATCACCGGCCAGCCCCTGGCCCGGTGGCTGCGGAGGCTGGACGCTATTGGATACCAGACGGGAGCTGGTCAGAAGGACTGCGCCCAAAACAACAAGCACAGATACAACGATCGTAACGTTTCTTTTCATTAAAAACCGGATTATCCTCTAAAAATAATGAATTGCTATTACTCAGACGTTAATATTTGAGCTGTAGCATTGGCACTATCCACTTTTTCTATCACTCGCTCTATTATACCCTTTTCATCTATGACAAATGTAGTGCGCACGATACCCATAAACTCCCTGCCCATGAACTTCTTGAGGTGCCAGACGTCATAGGTGTCTATTACCTTGCGGTCCTCATCTGCTATGAGCGGGAATGGCAGGTCGTATTTCGTTATAAACTTCTGGTGCTTCTTAGGCGGGTCCATGCTTACGCCTATCACCACATAGCCCTTCCTGCGCAGCAGGGCAAAGTTGTCGCGGAAATTGCATGCTTCCTTAGTGCAGGTAGGCGTATCATCAGCAGGGTAAAAATAAAGTACCACTTTTTTGCCTTTAAACTGGGCGAGTGTGATCTTTTCGCTATTCTGATCTATGGCATTGATAGCGGGGGCCTTCTGGCCGGATACGAGAGAGGTCATAAGCAATATCTATTATGAGTATTGTCAATAAAGAAATTTAGCGGTGTATTCTGATCTATTGCCCCGCTCGTCTGAAACAGTCAGACGGAAAACATGTTCGCCGGGGCTGAGATCATGCGGCAGGGACATTTTGAGCGTTGCACTCTTGCCATCCAGCTCCATGAGTTGCCATTTGTCATCTATATATGCCTTATAGTGATCGAGGCCGGATAGAGCATCTCCTATACGCATATAGATAGCCTTGGCCGCATGCATGTTCTTGCCGGGGGCTATATTGACCGGGGTGATACGCGGAGGAGTAGTATCCAGCATGACATAGTAGCTGCCCAGCTCCCGGGTGCGGGTAGTCAGCATGGGGCCATCCCATTTGCCGCCTTTGGAGGCTGTACCGCCGCCGGCCGTACGCCAGATGATGACGGCTTTAGGCTTCAGTGCATCAGGTATGTCATTTGGCCGGATGCTGATATTGAAATAACCCAGTAGCTGATCGTGAGAGTCCCCCAGCTTATAAATGTTTGACTGCATAGCAGGGCCGGCAGGCGGCGAAACCGAGTAAGTGATAAACATAGAATCCAGCAGGATCCGGCCCGGTATAGTAGCGCTGAAACCATCGCCCTGTATAATGTTTTCTTTGATTGGCGAAAGCACCTTGTTATAGGTGAGTGGCTTGGGCTTGAAGACTGTAGCAGCAGCGTCATACTGTAGCTGCGCGCGGAGAGTAGAGAGATTGCCATTATAGTCGCGTACCTCTATTTTGATCTGATGTATGGCCCCATCAGACAGGTCTATGATGCCATGATTGTACACGTGATAGTAGGAGGATGGCATTGTGTTATTGACCTCCTGATAGCACCGGTGAAACGACCGGCTGCCTTCTTTCAGAAAAACAGGGTAGTCTACCTGTGCGATGACATAGCGCGTATAGTCAAAGGAGATGCGGTCTACCCTATACTCGTGGATGATGGAGTCGCCATCATCCGTACGTATATCGTAGATGCCGAGCGTATGTGTGGTGCCTTCCATCTTATCATAAGTATTGACGGACAGTGCTACCATTTTCTCATTGACCTTGATGAGGCCCGCTTTGGGAGTATAGCTGCCATCACTGAGTACCAGCGCAGTACGCCAGGCCTCCGCAGTATACTTTTTATCGCCCATAGGATATAGCTTCAGTGCGCCTATGACAGGTTTGACATGATCGCTCATTTTGTACCCAAAGAGCAAGGGATTGATAGGGCGCTCAGACTGGTCTCTGATCTCAAAATGTACATGCGGGCCGCCGCTGGCACCTGTATTGCCACTGTACGCTACGACCTCACCTTTCTTTACATTTAGCTCATAGGGCTTTAGCATGATATCCACGGCAAACTTCTCTTTTGCATATTGCTCCTTCCGCACTACCGCGGTTACTTTGTCGCAAAAGCCCTGCAGGTGCCCATAGACCGAGGTGAAACCATTGGGATAAGTGATGTAAAGGGCGTTGCCATAACCGTAGGGCGATACACCTATGCGCGATACATAGCCATCTCCCAGCGCGTAGACAGGGAGGCCCTCGCGCTCCAGCGTCTGCAGGTCCATACCCGTGTGAAAGTGCCCGGCACGAGGCTCGCCAAAACTCCCCGCCAGCAGAATGGGATTGTCCAGCGGTGTGCGGAAACCCTCACGTGGATAGGCGGGTATCGTGTCCCCCTGCGCGAAAGCACCTGAGCTGAAAAGCGCAAAAAAAAGATACTGGATATAGTTCATGGAAGGACCTCTGCGACTAGCGCCAAAAGTAGTAACACTATAACGGCGAATAGCAGGGATTTGTACACCGCTGGCCGAATTAATTGTACGGCATGACATACACTTCATGAACTTTGTTTCCGATCAAATCAAACCTTCACTATGAAAAATATCATCTGTACGATCGTACTGTACCTCAGCTTTTCTTTGCTTCATGCGCAGGACACAGCCCATCATACCATCGCCATACTGAATATAGACAGGGTGCATGAGTATGCCACCGTGGACTACAACAACGGAGAGCAAACCGACCTCTGGAAGCTGCTGCATCTCAAAATGAAAATGTCGCGGCACGAGATCACCTTCCGCTGCCTGGAGTTTCTGATCAGGAGTGGCTATGACCTGGCAGGCGGGCCGATGTGGACAGCCGATCTGGTACCGTCACAGACAGTAGAGTACACGCTTGTCCGCAAAACGACCAATTAGAAATTAGGCTTCAGGTCTGCCTTCTTGTAGTGCGCGCGGATGATCTTCACCACCTCGTCAGGATCGTCAGTGACGTGGAAGAGGTCGAGGTCCTCCGGATTGATATTGCGCTCGGTGAGCATCGTGGTCTTGATCCAGTCCAGCAGGCCGCTCCAGTATTTTTTGCCCATCAGGATGATAGGCACGCGGGCTATCTTGCGCGTCTGTACGAGCGTCATCACCTCAAAGAGTTCATCCATCGTGCCAAAGCCTCCCGGCATGTAGACAAATGCCTGCGCATACTTGATGAACATCACCTTGCGCGCAAAGAAGTAGCGGAACATAAAGATCTTGTTCTGGTCCACGTATTTGTTGGCGGCTTCTTCTTTGGGCAGTACGATGTGCAGGCCTACAGATTTCGCTTTCATGTTGTAGGCGCCACGGTTGCCCGCCTCCATGATGCCCGGACCACCGCCTGTGATGATGCCATAGCCCTCCTTGCCCAGCTTCTCGGCAGTTTTGACCGTCAGGTCATAGTACGGATTTGACTCCTGCGTACGTGCAGAGCCGAATATAGAGATGCACGGGCCAAAGCGCTCCATGCGGTCAAAGCCATCTGCAAACTCGGCCATGATCTTAAACATTCTCCAGGCCGCATCGCCATGATGGGCCGTCCACTTCTTGTCTTTCATTTACTTTCTTTTTTACTGATCAATAATAAACCCGCCAGTGTGATCACCACATTGACGAATGCGGATTCAAATCCCATCTGATATCCGCCAAATAATTCTTTAGAGTACTTATCTACGAAAAATGTAAGTACAGGAGCTATGATGCACACCAGCGGCACCCACCTTTCTGACAGCCTCCTGCGCGAATATACCCCAAGCCCAAATAAGGCCACCAGCGGCCCATAGGTGTAGCCCGCTATCTTGAGTATCATATCTATCACAGACTTGGTATCTATCCACTTGAATGCCAGTATGCAGAGCAGAAAGACCACTGCTACCGAGAGGTGTACCGTCTTGCGCGTGCGGGTCTTTTGCTCCTCAGGCAGTGGCCGGCCATTCAGATCCAGTATATCTATGCAAAAGGAGGATGTAAGTGCAGTGATAGCCCCATCTGCACTAGGGAAGAGCGCGGAGATCAGGCCGAGTATGAATAACAGCCCCGCCGCAGGCGGCAGCATCCTGAGCGCTACAGTAGGAAAGACGGCATCGCCCGCCGGCATAGCGGTCACAAGGTGCGTATCAAGGTACAGGTACAGCGCTCCACCCAGGGTGAGGAAAAGGAGGTTCACCACTAGCAATATCACACTGAATACGACCATGTTCTTTTGCGCATCGTGGAGCGTTTTCACGGAGATGTTCTTTTGCATCATCTCCTGATCGAGGCCCATCATGGCTACGGAGATAAAGATTCCGGAGAGGACTTGCTTCGCAAAGAGCGACGGAGACCGCCAGTCGCCATTGATGATCTGCGTATCACCCCTCTCAGACAGGTGGCCTATCAGCCCGCCTAGCGAGAGGCCCAGCCCATCGCAGATATACCAGATGGTCATGACCAGCGCCAGCAGCATAAAGGTGGTCTGCAGCGTATCGGTCCACACGATGGTTTTGACCCCACCCTGAAAGGTGTAGAGCAATATCATGAGCAGGATGAGCGCGGCAGTAGCGATAAAAGGGACACCCCATTGATCCAGGATGAAGATCTGCAGCACATTCAGTACCAGATAGATACGGGCCGAGGCCCCCAGCGTGCGCGACAGGAGGAAGAAGGACGTGCCCGTGCGGTGGCTCACCCTGCCGAAGCGCTCCCCCAGGTAGCTATAGATAGAGGTCAGGTGCAGCCTGTAGTAGAGCGGCAGGAGCACATAGGCTACGATCATATAGCCTATGAAGTTGCCCATTATGAGCTGGAAGTAGAAGAAGTGGTCCGTGTGCACCTTGCCGGGTACACTCATAAAGGTGACCCCGGAGAGAGAGGTACCTATCATGCCATAGGCTACGAGGTACCACCGGCTATCGCGCTGGCCTATGAAAAAATGGCTATTGCCCGCACCCCGGGAGGTGATCCAGGCGATCACCAGCAGCGCAGCGAAGTATATGGCTACTATGGATAAAATGATGACACTGCTCATATAGCAGAAACAAATGAAAGACTAATGCGGGCTAGTGGTCGGGTGACTTATAAACAGAACAATGTGCGACTATAACGCTCTGAATAAGCGTGTCATCAATATGTAAAAAGCACCAATGATCTGTCGATTTCTGTTAAAATTGTATAACATGTCCTTTTGGCACATTATATTTGGGAGAAGTGATCCTATTCACCATTTCTTAATCTAAACGAAACAAGTATGAAGCAAAAACTACTCTCCGTCTTTGTCATACTGATCGCGTCCTTGCAATTTGCTTATAGTCAACGGACTATATCGGGCACGGTCACGTCTGCCAAAGACAAACAACCGGTGATCGGCGCAGTGGTACTGGCTGAGAAAACGGCCATCGGCACCACCACCGACATAGATGGCAAGTACAGCCTGCAGGTACCGGACAATACTACCAATCTGGTGGTATCCTACACCGGCATGAAGTCTAAGACAGTGGCTATCACAGGCCCTGTGATGGACATAGCCCTGGAGGAAAATGAAAAACAACTGGATGACGTAGTAGTCACGGCACTGGGTGTGAAAAGGGAAAAGAAAGCACTGGGATACGCCACTCAGGAGGTAAAGGGCGATGATGTCAATACCTCCAAGGATGCTAACCTGATCAATAACCTGACCGGCAAAGTAGCCGGCATACAGATCTCGGGCAATAGTAATATCGGTGGATCGTCCCGTATCACTATACGTGGTATCAAATCTCTCACTGGCAATAACCAACCGCTATTTGTCATAGACGGTATAGTGGTAGACAACTCGAACTACTCTACCACAGATGTAGACCGCGGCGCGCAGGGATACGACTATGGCAACGCCATCTCTGACCTCAATGCCGACGATATCGAGACGATCAACGTACTGAAAGGTGGCCCGGCTACCGCACTCTACGGCAACCGTGGTATAAACGGTGTGATCCTGATCACTACCAAGAAGGGGCACAAGCAGACAGGTGAAAAGGGAAAATCTCCGATAGGAGTCACCGTTACGGAAAATATGATGTTCAATCAGGTCTACGCACTGCCACAGTACCAAAACGAATATGGTGGCGGCTATGGCCCATCATTCGTGCCGGATGAAACTGATCCTACACAGCAGCGTGTGCGCCTGGAAGATGACGCCAGCTGGGGTCCTAAGATAGACGGCAGGCTGGTGAGGCAATATGGTAGCTACAATCCTACCGATCCTACCTATGGCAAGGCTACTCCATATATAGCACATCCTAACAACGTAAAGGACTTTTTTGAGACAGGCTATATGGCCAATACGAACGTAGCAATGGATGGAGCCAATGATAAAGGTAGCTTCAGGGCTTCCTTCTCAAACCTGACACAGAAAGGCACGGTGCCAAACTCCAATCTCAGGAGAAACACGATCAGCTTTAATGGCAGCTACAACTTCACAGACAAGATCTTTGCAAATGTCAATGCTACATACGTACATAATGAAGGTACAGGCAGGCCGCAGGTAGGATATAATAGTATCTTCTCAAACTTTACACAGTGGTTTCAACGCCAGCTGGACATCAAGGACCTGAGAAACTATAAGAATCCTGATGGCACTCAGCGCGCATGGAACCTCGCCCCCAACTAT
>JAFDYP010000482.1 GCA_018267355.1 Bacteroidota bacterium | reverse complement strand
GTCATCACCTCGTCCGTTGGGCTTTTTCTGATCCCTTCGCTTATGTTTCTGATGCTCTTTCGCGCGGATATGGCAGACAGACTGCGCTTGTCACTGCCCGCTGCGAAGTATTGGCTGGTAGCTATATTGACCATGATATCTGCGGGTATATTCATTCAGCTGCTCGTACAGCTCATGCAGCTCATACCGCTGCCTCCCGTGCTGCAGTCTATGCGCGCGGCCGGCGAGACTATTGACAAAATGCTGAATGCTTTCTTTGCGGGCACGACACCCGGATATTTCGTGGCGCTGACACTGGCTATGGCGCTGATGCCCGCTATCGCAGAGGAGGCATTCTTTCGTGGTACGCTCCAGAATACGTTGCGCGACTTTGGTATCACGCCGATAGGGGCCATAGTGATCAGTGGTTTTACTTTTGCAGTGATCCATATGGAGTTTGACAATACACTGGGCATCTGGTGCATGGGAGTAGTGCTCGGCCTGCTGTACTACTACACAGATAGCCTGTGGGTGTGTATCACTGCCCACTTCCTCAATAACTTTATGATAGTGGCCTTCAAATACTATCACATGACCGGCGTGATCCGGCAGGACCTGGTCAGTACTGATGCGCTGCCGCCCTACTATACGATTCCCGCGGGTCTCGTGATGGTGGCGGGTCTGGTCATGCTCAGCCGCTGGAGCGGCCGAAAGCTGACTGCTCCACGATTTGACTATATTTGAAAATACTAAACCATAGACATGAATACTTTTTTAGTAAGGCTGGCCTCTGGTCTCGTCGTTGCTGCCTTGTTTATAGCGGGGACATTATATAGCTGGATGACGTATGGTGTCATAGTGATGATAGCTGTAGCAGGCGGCGTATATGAGTTCTACTCTATTTCTACCCCTGCCCGCCACGGCAATACCAAGGGCCGCGGCCTGACAGTGACGCTGGCAGTAGTTGTCACCTTGCTTTCCGTATTGTTCAATAAGCGTCCGTTCATCTTTGCGGATATTGCGGTACTGCTGCCTGCGGTATTGTTTTTCTTCTTTGTCCGTGAGCTGTTTACTAAATCTGACAATCCATTTCAGGAGATCGGCTGGAGCATCCTTCCTTTCGTATATGTAGTGCTTCCCGTCATGCTGCTAAACTGGCTTTACTTTGACAAAGGCCCGCTCTTTGCACTCAGCATTCTATTCCTGATCTGGTTTTATGACTCGATGTGCTATATCTGCGGGTCACTGGTTGGCCGGACCAAACTCATAGAGCGTATCTCTCCTAAGAAGACCGTGGAAGGCCTGGTAGGAGGCATGGTGCTGTCCCTTATCTTCGTCTTCTTCTTTGACAAGATCTTTGCCTACCTCGGTGCTCAATTTCATATGCAGCTCCCACTCGATACGTATACTAATATCAACTGGCTGATCATTGGCGCAGTGACGCTGGTGTTTGCCACCTTTGGTGATCTGGTAGAGTCACTGCTGAAGCGCAGCCTCAATATCAAGGACTCCGGCTCTATCATGCCGGGCCATGGTGGCTTTCTGGACAGGCTGGATGCCATACTTGTAGCGCTTCCATTTGCTGTACTAGTCATCTGGTTTACAGACCGTATAGGAGAGATCAGGTTACTTATTGACTTTCTGAGTTAAGGAGTTGCATACTATCCTGAGCGAACATTCCGCTCTTTACCCAGTTTTTATACCTTTGTAGTTCGTTTATAACAGACTCAATGCGTCCAAGGAAAATGTCGATCCATCGTGAAGGTCACGGGATCATAATTGTCACAGGCCTTATAGCAGTAGCTATCAACCTGCCTCTGGCTATCATCACAAAGAGCACCTTCCTGGCGGTCATGGTGGCGCTGCTATCTACAGTCGTGATACTGGCATTCATCTCTTTCTTCCGCATCCCGCACAGGGACTTCCGCCTGGAGAACAATAAGATCATAGCCCCTGCAGATGGCCGGGTGGTGGTGATCGAGCAGGTAGAGGAGGGAGAGTACTTCAAAGACAAGCGGATACAGGTCTCGATCTTTATGTCCCCGGCCAATGTGCACGTGAACCGCAGCCCCGTGAGCGGCGTAGTGACCTACCAGAAGTACCACCCGGGCCAGTACCTGGTAGCCTGGCACCCCAAGTCATCTGAAAAGAACGAGCGTAACACAGTGGTGATAGAGCATCAGGATGGTATAGAGATCCTGATCCGCCAGATAGCAGGCAAGCTGGCCCGCAAGATCCGCTACTATGTATCTGAGGGGGACTCTATAGACCAGGCCAATGAGTTTGGCTTTATCAAGTTTGGCTCTAGAGTGGACCTCTTCCTGCCACTAGGCACCAGTATAGATGTAGACCTGAAGCAGAAGGTGAAGGGCGGTATCACCGTGATAGGCACCCTGCCTGACAAGGCCTGATCGCAGCCCAAAAGAAAGCCATCCTTACGGGAATGGCTATACATCATGATGTGAGGACAAATTAGTAGGGTGATGGGTGCCTTGGCTCAGGACTTACTACTTCCCGCCTTGGAGAGACCGACCTGACAAATGGGAGCACAGATCACCTGGAGTAGAGACGTTTTATCATAACCGGAGTTTGCAGAATTAAGTATTGTTCGCTTTCCGGTACAAATATCAAACGCCGGTCTTATGCTTTTTAGTGTGCATTTTGGCAT